>CAZKMO010000094.1:0-13417 GCA_964554015.1 uncultured bacterium | reverse complement strand
AGCCACCTTTTTCTACTTTAAAGGTTTTATGGATATCCCCCTGTACAGATCCCATAACCAATGAGCACGAAAATAAAAGAAAAAATACACTGATTACTACATATATCTTTTTAACTGGTCGCATCGTTTACTCCTTTCTTAATTTGTGTCCTGAAAGATAAAATTATTTATAAGTATGACTAAGTATACGTTAAAAAAGTTGGCAAGTTTCGAAAGATAATTTAATTGAAGTTTCTATTTCTTTCCGCAGCACTTCTTATATTTCTTACCACTTCCACAAGGGCAGGGATCATTCCATCCAACTTTTTTCCCAATTATATTTTGAGTACCCTGTTCAACAGTCGCTTCTGGTTTATTCTGTATATGCTCTTTCCTGATAAAATTATCTGCCAGCTGTTTCATGAATGAATCAGCATATTCAAAAAATAGGGAGTATCCAGCGCAGAAATGATTTACATATTTATCTCTGGGATCTCTTAATCTATCCTTGCTACAGCCTCCCCGACAGTATGGCAGCCATTGACAACCTTTACACTTGCCGGGAAGATCTGCCTTCATTTCTGCAAATCTCTTTTGTTTATCAGAATTAAGTAACAAGAGAGGTTCAGTTTCCCGGATATTTCCCAGTTTCCACACCGGATCCACAAAAAAATCACAGGGATACACATCACCGTTATGTTCAACTACCAAATAGGTACCGCATTCTTTCTGCAGATAACATTCCCTTGCTTCCCTACCTATATATCTGTGAAATACCGCATCGAAAAATCTCACTGAAACCGCAGGTCTCCCCTGTTGAAAACTATTTCTCCAAAGATCGAATATTCGACATAAAAATTCCCCATACTGCTCTCCCTTAGCTGAAAAGGAAGCTGCTCCTTGATTATCTTTATCAGTTTCAACCAATGGTATGAATTGTAAATATTTGAATCCCAGGGTAGTAAGATAATTATATATTTCTTCCGGAAAACGGACAGAATAATCATTTACTGTTGTTAAACTGTTAACCAGTACCTGTTTGTGCAAAAGCAGCTTGGCAGTTTGTTCCACCCGGTGAGAAGTGCCTTTTTTGTCTCTGGTTTTGCGGTATCTATCATGTATTGATGCGGGACCATCAAGAGATAATCCTACCAGAAAATTATTTTTCTTTAAAAATTCTGCCCACTCCTCATCAATAAGTATACCATTGGTCTGGATACTGTTACCCACATTTTGTCCGGGCTGGGAATATTCTTTTTGAAACTGAACCGCCTTCCTAAAAAAATCCAATCCCAGGAGAGTGGGTTCACCTCCCTGCCATCCAAAATTTATATCATCGGGATTATTACTAACCGTTTTTCTGATCATCTCTTTTAATATCCGGATAGACATCCGGTGCTTTTTTTTACCAAATAAATTCTTTTTTTCCAGATAAAAGCAATATTGACAGGCTAAATTACAATCAGGACCGGAGGGTTTCACCAGTACAAAATTAAGTGATTTCTTCAGCGTAAATCCTATTTTTGCACTTTGTACTACCTTTTCGATATCGGTATATTTTATTTCAGCATCTTTTTTTAATGCATCGGTGAAATTATTAATCTTTTGTTCTATTGCTTTCTCAGTATAATCCTTTTTTAATTGTTCTTTAATTTCTTCAAATTCAGGATCTCTTGAAGGTTTTTTATCACACAATTTTGCTATATGATAACCAAACTCTGTCCGGAATACATTACTCACCTCTCCTCTATCCAGAGAAAAAACCACCTCTTCAAAATCCGAAACCATTTTCCCTCGGGTAAAATATCCCAGATCAAGACCTTTTCCCGGACAATCGGAATAGGTATTTCCCACAGATTCAAAACTTTCCCCGCTTTCTAATTTCTTTTTTGCTTCCCTGAGGACTTTCAAAGCTTTATTTTGGGAAAAACTATCGCTTCCAACCTGTTTGACAATATGTTTGACATGTATGCTTGCCGGGGTAATATATTTATCCCGATTGTTATAATAATATTTTTTTAAATCCTTTTTGGTCGGTTTCTTTACTCCTCTTTTTATTTCATTAAGTGCTATTTCAACCATCAACTGCACTCTGATTTCATTTCTGATGAGGATAACGCCACTGTCCTGCTGTACGGCTTTTTCAGAAGATTCACTTTCATTTTCAAAATTTCTGTAAATTCTGTTCATTTCACTATTGATTCTGCTATCTGTAATTTTGATATTTTTTTTCTCAGCATATTGTTTAATTAAAATTTTTTCCGCAATATTTTCCAAGGCCCAGTCAAAAAGGATCTTCTCCCGGGTAACCTTGTCCTTATCAGGATACATTCTCTTAAAATCAGAACGCATCCTGGCCATTTCATTTTTTATGAACTGCTCTTCAACTTTTTCTTGGTTTACCCATAATGGCATAAAAAATCCTAAGGCATAACATTAATTATTAAAAATGTTCGGATTGTGATGCAAAATTTTCTTTTCAAATTAATATAAATAAAAATCTCTATAAATTCTAAAAAAATTAAAAACACAATTGATTCCCAACAGATAATTTACTGCTTACTTAGAATAAACATAATATCCTTCTTTCTAATTTTAAAAATTTAGTAGGGATTATTAGGATGTTAATAAAAAAATTTTTAATTGTCATATATTCTTGCCTATAAGGATAATTATATAATTTCATTGAATTTATATAATATAAAATATTATATTATTTGTTTACACTATAGAAAATTATAAAATATACTTGCTTTTAAAACATTATTGTTGTATATTTTATCTTGAAATAACAGTACATGGTTTAATATTGCTGGAGAATTTTTATTTACAAAATATTATCCTGCCTATAAAAATGTAATCAAATGATTAAAACAATTTATGATGAATTTTTACAACATTAAACATAATGTACTGTAATTTAATTTTTAATTAAGTAAGAAGGAAGCAAGTAAAATGGAAAAAGGTACAGTTAAGTGGTTCAACAACAACAAAGGGTATGGGTTCATCGAGAGGGAAGAAGGAGAGGATGTATTTGTTCATTACAGTGCTATAAACTCTGAAGGATTTAAGAGTTTAAGTGAAGGAGACGCTGTAGAATTCGAAGTAACTCAGGGAGAAAAAGGGCCACAGGCTTCTAATGTAAAAAAATTATAAAAGGTTATAATAAAATACCCTTTGTAATGTATTAATAAAACGAAGGGTATTTATTTTCCTAATTTAAAAAGTTTTACCATTGATTTTATTCTAGTTATTCTGTTTTCATACTTTAAAAATCTATCAATTTTTTATAAAGTATTGAAAGCCTTATTTTTGTTTATTGCTCATATAATAAAAAAATAAACAATTTATATGATTAATTTATTCATGAGTCTTTTTTATAGTTTCAATTAGTTTGTAAACTATCTTCCTTTCCGAGACCTGGGAATGAGAAAAACTAACACAATCAATTAATTGTTGTTGGAATGATATATCTTTTTTTTGGGTATATAATTCTGCTATAGGCTCATTTTTCCTGACCTCATCACCCCCTTTTTTTAAAAATAAGATTCCTGCACCTGAATCAACTGAATCCCCTTTTTGCTTTCTTCCTGCTCCCAGCGCTACGGAAAGCAAACCTGTTTTCAAAGCATTAATGTTTCGGATATATCCGGTTTCCGGACTGATAACCGTAATTTTCTTTCCTCTGTACTTATAGCTATCAGGCTTTTCCACCACCGATACATCACCACCCTGCATATCAACCATCTGAAGAAACGTATCATACCCTTTTCCGGAATTAAGCAGGTCATTAATAATTTTCCTGCCCTTTTTAATAGTATCAATTTTGAAACCCATAACCAACATAATACTCCCTAAACTGATAACTAATTCTCTTACATCTTCCGGACCTTTTCCTTTTAAAGTTTCAATAGCTTCTTTTGTTTCCGGCCAGTTACCAACTGCATACCCCAGGGGCTCATCCATATTGGTCAATAAGGCAGAAGTCCTAAGGCCACAATCATTTCCCAGGGCAACCAGATTATTAGCTAATTCTTCTGCTTTACTTTTCTGCTGCATAAAAGCACCTTTTCCAAACTTTACATCTAAAACCAGGGCATCTGTTCCTTCAGCCATCTTTTTACTTATGATACTGCTGCAAATAAGGGGAATGCTGGGAACTGTTCCGCTCACATCACGAAGTGCATATAATTTACCATCCGCAGGGACAATTTTTTCGGTCTGACCTATCATGGCAAAACCAATCTTGTTCAATATTTTTTTAAATTCTGATACTGAGAGTGTAGTAGTCAGTCCCGGGATGGCTTCCAGCTTATCCAGAGTGCCCCCGGTATGTCCCAATCCTCGACCCGACATCATAGGTACGATTACTCCTGCTGCTGCCATCACCGGAGCAAGAATCAAGGATATTTTATCCCCTACGCCTCCAGTAGAATGCTTGTCCACTTTAACTCCGGAAATATCGGAGAGATTGATTCTTTCCCCGGAATACAACATACTCTCCGTTAAAAACCGAGTCTCTTCCCTGGTCATCCCGGTAAAATTTATAGCCATTAACAGAGAACTCATTTGATAGTCGGGTATTTCACTTTTACCATAGGCAGAGATGATCCACTTAATTTCATTTTCAGATAAATGCCCTCCGTCTCTTTTACGGCATATTAAATCTACCATGGAATACCTCGCTTCGGTCATATAAATCCTCATAAAATGATTTTTAAGGAAGAGATCAATTTCTACAGTAGAAAAATTTATTCATAAATGAGATGCAGCAATAATTTTCCCACCATACCCAGACTTTCTGGGCTGCATTTATCTGGAGTGTCTTCCACTGTATGCCAAGGGGGATAAGTAAAATCGATAATATCCACACAGGGAATACCGACCTTAAGCAATTCAAGATGATCATCCACCATATAGAACTGCTGTTCCCGTTCAAAAACAGTTAAATTAAGTTCTTCTGCCTTAGACCATACCTTATCTACTATTTCGGGTATATATTTCTGGGAATATCCTTCTACCGGAATTTGAAGATCCCGGTCTCCAATCATATCCAGAAGAATTCCATACTGAGGAAAATAATCGGAACGTTTATGCTGGGCAAAATAGTTTGATCCCCTACACCAGGTATCATTACTCCCTTCGACTCCAGAATCTTCTCCGTCGAACAAAATAATATCAACACCTAGGGGAGGAGGATTAGATTTCATTAATCTGGCAATTTCCAATAACACCGCTACTCCAGAAGCACCATCATTAGCCCCTAAAATTGGTTTGTTCCTATTATGGGGATCCGGATCCTGGTCTGCTACTGGTCTTGTATCCCAATGGGCACAGAGAAGAATCCGGTTTGGTTGCTGCCCAAAAGAAGAAATAATATTATGCAATTGATATGTTTTACCAGTTCTGGGATCAGTGAAGGGGAAAGGCTGTTTAATTACTGCCTCAGTATATTTTTTTAACTCCGCACATAAATAATCCAAGCATTTTTGATGACCTTCGCTACCGGGAAATCTGTACCCGATATCACATTGCTCGAGTAAATAATTATATGCTTGCTCCTGATTGAAATCAGGAACCTGACTTTTAGAACAAGAAGCCAGCAAATTTACTAGTAATAAAAATACTGTTAAATTTTTTTTAATCATACCCTTATCCAATTATATGATCTACGGTATATTTACCCCATAAATAAGTTAAACTCACCGCTATGATATTACCAGCAATGATGCCCATCCAGATTCCCATTAATCCTAAATTAAAAAAAATCCCTAAGAAATAGGCAAAAGGGACCTGTAAAAATATGGTTCTGAAAAGAGTGACAATTAAGGAATTCTTTCCTTTACCCACCCCCCTGAACATGGCGGAGGTCAGCATACCCAAAGGTACAGTAGGATAAAGCAAAACCATTATTCTTAAAAAATGTATAATTTCATCCATGATTCGAGCAGAGTCCTTAGAATAAGTAAAAATATAGGCAATATGCCTAGAAAAAATAAACACTGCCACCGCAATAATAAGTTCAATGATTATTCCCATCTTTAAGGCATAAAAATAGGCTGTTTTTAATTTTTCTTTATCTCTGGAACCAAATGCCGCCCCAGTTACTGATACTACTCCCATGGACATGCCAATTAAGGGTATGGTACCAAGCATAATAATTCTCCAGCCACTGGTAAACACAGCCACTCCATCAGTGCCCGCAGCTTTAATCACTATTTTATTAATAATTATCATAGTTATTGACATGGAGAGCTGAGCCAGGGAAGAAGGAATTCCCACTTTCAGAATTTCATTAATAATTCGTTTATTAAACTTGAAATCTTTTAAAACAATAGTAAGATAGGTATTTTTTTTAAATAATAACCAATAGGAAAGCAGAAGAGCAGAAACAGTAAAAGAAATCATAGTTGCCCAGGCTGCTCCTACAACTCCCATCCCTAAAATATAAATAAAAAACGGATCAAGAATAATATTCAGCAGAGAGCCAACCAGCATTCCGAACATAGCTCTTTTCGCATCCCCCTCTCCCCTAAGCAGGGCATTAGTAACATGGGAAAACATGATAATAACCGTCCCGCCAAAGAGTATTTCAGCGTAATCCGCAGCCATGGAGCCCACTATTTTACTTCCGCTGAAAGAAAGAAAAATATCATCCAGAAAAAACAAGGAAGGAATACTCACCACCACAGCAATAATTATGCATAAAATTATGGTATGCAGTGCAGTTATATCAGCTTCGGTTTTTTTATTCTCGCCGATTCTCCGGGATACAGCAGACCCGCCCCCCACACCGATTCCCGCACCTAAGGCAATAATAATTATAAAGAAAGGAAAAAATAAGCCGACTGCTGCCAACTCATCAGCTCCTAATCCTGCCACCCAGATTCCATCTGCAATATTATATAATGCCTGACATAACATAGCAAACATCATAGGAGTGGATAATTTTAATATAGCCTTTTTAGGGTCACCAAGAAGGGTTTTAATTCCTTTGGTTACCTGTTTATCTTCCGCCATTTTTAATCCTTAATCCGGTTTTTTGACATACTTATAATCTAGCCTCTCATTCAAGCAAGACATTCGATATCACATTTTATTAGGTAAAAAACTGTTCTCTATCTTATCGTATAGTAAAGTTTTTATACTAAAGGTTGTTTTATTAAAATCAATAAGATTCATAGTATTGGTTTCTTCAAATCTCTCACAGGTAGAACCTGCGCGTGAGATTCTCACATGTTCGGTGCGTAATCGATTATTGTTTTTCATATACAGCCAATTTCGTTTCTTATCCAGCCTTCCGGGCCCGAATAAAGGATAGTAGGATACATTTTGTTCATGCAGATGACCACAGGCAATTACATGTATAGGTATTTGGGCAATGAATTTAATTAATTCAATTTTTGAACTCTCACTTATATCACTGTAAAATCGATCATCGGTTAATTCATGGTGGATTATCAAAATATTC
Source organism: uncultured bacterium (assembly GCA_964554015.1). Lineage (GTDB taxonomy): Bacteria > Zhuqueibacterota > QNDG01 > QNDG01 > CAYUAG01 > CAYUAG01. The sequence continues at coordinate 5,967 of CAZKMO010000094.1, read as the reverse complement.
CAGGACTGAGACAATATTTCAGGAGTAATTTTAATACCGTAAATTTCTCCCCCTTCTCGAGCTATCCTACGCCAATTCTTGAGTATCTTAATATCCCTTTTATGAAGACATCCGGCTGAAAGGGTCATTTTATCAAAGGCAGTTATCCCGCTGGAGGAATCGATACGAAAGATATTGAATTGCATATCCTTTTTCTTGAAGACATTCAAGCGAGGATAATTACCGCTTTGAAAAAATTTCTGAAAAAGTATTTTGGTACGAACATAAAAAAATATTTTCCAGAAAATCACATAATGATCATGATTACCCGGAACTGAATAAACCGGTATATGATAATCTTTTACATATCGTATATCCGCTATAGTGGGTTTTAAAGGTCCCTGGGGACTATTGGGAATCTGATATGCTTTCCAATCCTGGCCGGCAGCAATATCTCCGGACCACAATACAGCATCAGGCTTAAGTGCCGGCAGCATTTCCCAAATACTTTTCCATATTACCGGATCATGACCAGCTGTACCGAATGGTTGTCCTCTTTTCTCAGACCAAAGATGAGTATCTGAGATATGCATAAATCTTACCACATCATTGGGTTTATCGAAAATTTTATTTCTTGGTTTCTCGGAATTCACTTTACATCCTATGTATGGTTAATTTAAAATCCTGATAGATTATTTTTAAGGTTGAACCATACCTATTCTTGTATAGTTCCTTACCAAGCAGGAAGTTTGTATTTTTCCGGATTTTCCTCTATGACTCGCCGCAACCAAGCTTCCGGGTATCCCTTTGATTGTGGCCTTCCCGTATCATCCTTGACATATCCATCATTATATTTGGTTAACAAATCTATCCCCAGAGATTTCCATCGCTTTACTACTTCCTGGGCTCGATTGCAAGAATAATTAGTTAAAAATGTCTGCACCAGCTCATCATCTCCGGATTTTATCAATTCCAGACAGGTATGTTCAATATAGGGCTGCAAATTCAGGGCATAGTTTTCCAGTTCAGATTGCACCGCCTGAATATCTTTTATCATATAGGAAAATTTTAGATAGGATAGATTGGAAACAAAATTAAAAATCCACCAGGCTGAATCAAAGGAAAATTCTTGCAGGCTGCCCTTGGTAAAAGAATCCGGAATATCATCGATACAACAGTACAGTGGAATATAACAGGTCATATAGGTATCGTCAAAACCGAACCAGTATACGCCCCCAATCTTATCCGGTAAATGAGCCCGGGATTGGGATATAAAGGAAAAGGAAGTCTTTTGTGTAGAAACGGATCGTTCCCAGCAATATTTGACACTGTCCACAGTCCAGGTTAATCCACTCCAGCGATAGGGATTACGAAAAGGACCGGCAGTAATTCCAGCAGTCATATCAAAATCGGTTCCTTCGTAATGATCTCTCATCAAGTTCATTACATCCTTGACAGATAATTTTTTATCGGGTTTAATCCACAGGGGATAAGGTTCTGCCCCTTTCACTCCCCGATGATAATCCGGACTAAAATTTTTACTGGGTGCGGTTCTTTTCAGTATACTCCAGACCCGGGTAGCACAGACACGTAAGCTGAAAGGATCAGGAGGACAATAGGCCATATTAAATCGAAAGGGCTCTCCGGAACCAGGATCATAATAACCTTTTTCTACAGCAAAAGAAATAACATTATCGGAATAAAGGCAATTATCTTTATCATGCAGCGGAAATTCACCGATTCGGGAAAGATTGGCATGGCAGCTGACATATCCGTCCGGAACTTTTCTGGCCACCCATACTGCCCCCTTACCTCCGGGGCCGGTGCCAACCATTTCCATAATCCAGGCTTCCTGGGGATCCGCAATAGAAAATGCTTCCGCCGTACTTGCATACCCATATTTTTCCACCAGAGAAGTCATAACTTCTATTGCTTCCCGGGCTGTTCTGGCTCGCTGCAGGGTAATATGCATTAAAGTCCAATAATGGAAAACACCATCCGGATTCTGTAATTCCTCTCTTCCGGTAGTAGTGGTTTCACCAATAGACAATTGATATTCATTCATCAAACCCACTACCTTATAAGTGTGGGAAGGCTGAGGGATTTCAGCTACAATTCCACCTTGCCAGTTCTTGATTTCATAGACATCCCCGGGGGCATGATCCTGGGCAGAAATAATATCAAAATGATAAAGGAATTCTCCGTCACAGGAATAGGTGATAATAACCGATTTATCCCGGGTAGCGCCTTTGGTTACGAGTATGCTGGTACAGGCATTTAAATTCACAGTTAATATAATTATCAGCAGATATAAATATAAAAAAATTTTCATGCATATCTCCTTGTAGAGTTTATTTTTTTCACTATCGGTATCGGGATCGGGGTCGATATCGATTCCGAAAGCGATTCCAATTCCGAATTCCCAGATATTAACTGAGTGTATCCTCAATCCCCATTTAGAAAATCACCCAGACTGCCCAGAATTGATCCTTCTCCTTTTCTTCTTCCCCCGGCTGCAGGAGCATAGCGCAATATACGGTCAGCCAGACGGGATAAGGGCAGTGATTGCAACATTACAATACCTTTTCCCTGTAATGTACATAAGAACATTCCTTCCCCCCCAAAAAACATGGATTTTAATCCTTTCACCATTTCAATATTATAATCAATATTTTTGGTAAAACAAACCACACATCCGGTATCTACTTTAAGTACTTCATTATTTAATTGTTTCTTAATTACCGTACCACCAGCATGAAGAAAAGCTTTGCCGTCTCCTTCCAGTTTCTCCAGAATAAAACCTTCTCCCCCGAAAAGACCAGCACCGATTCTCTTGGTAAAAGCGATATCCAACTTAGTGCCAAAAGCAGCGCATAAAAAGGCATCTTTTTGACAAAAGAGACTCCCTCCTACCTTGGATAAATCTACCGGAATAATTTTTCCGGGATAGGGAGCCGCAAAACTCACATGTTTTTTATCCGGTGCTAAATTCTTAAAATGAGTCATCATTATGGATTCTCCGGTAATAGCCCGCTTACCAGCACTTACTAACTTACTTAAAAATCCCTCTGAAGGATTGGAACCATCTCCCATTTTGGCTTCATAGGTAATACCATCTTCCATATAATTCATAGCTCCAGCTTCAGCTATAACAGTTTCGTGCCTGTCCAATTCAATTTCCACCATCTGCATATCATCACCAATAATCTTATAATCTATCTCATGACTTTTCATAAACACCTCCTTTAGATGACTAATCAAAGGTCCAATAGGATTAGATAACCTTTAAATATTTTTCTTACCCTTGGTCTTGGTATTTATCGCTATCGGTATCACCCTCGGGATCGAAATCGAATTTGATATCATTATTAACCAAAAAATTTATTCCCTTTATTATAATAAATAAAATCTAATCTTTTATTTTTTATATCATATAAATTGAATTGACATTGTTTCTAAACCGATTCCGATACCGAATTCCACTTATCCTTCCGGAAACTAAATTTTACTATCTCATCAACCACTTCCTGCACGTCAACGTACGTAGACAGATCAATCCATTGTATTCTGCTTTCTTTCCTGAACCAGGTCAGCTGTCTTTTGGCAAACCGGCGGGTATTTTTTTTTATTTCCTCCACCATTTTACTGTAGGCCAGTTTTCCCTTAAGAAAAGATATTATTTCTCTATACCCCAGAGAATCAAGACTGTTTAGTTCAGGACTATATCCCCTACTCAATAAATTTTCCACTTCAGCCATAAATCCGACTTCCATCATAGCATCAACTCTTTCTTCTAATCTCTGGTATAGTATTTTACGGGGCCAGTACAACCCAAAAAATAAAGGAGTAAAATCTCCTTTCTTAGTGAATCTTTCTTGTATTTTTGATATAGGTACTCCGGAAAGCTCATATACTTCCAGCGCCCGTATTAAACGTTTCGTATCATGAGGATGTATTTTTTCTGCAGACAGAGGATCGATTTGACAGAGACGGGCATAGAGTTCATGAGCGCCTTTTTGGGTTAATTCTTTTTTTAATTTTTCCCGGATGGATGTATTCCTGTATTCTCCTTCAAATATTCCATCTACCAGGGCCCGGATATATAAGCCTGATCCCCCTACCACAATCGGTAATTTATTTCTTTTTAAAATATCACTGACAATGAAACGGGAAAGTTTTCCGTACCTGCCAGCATTGAAAAATTCATCCGGTTCTTTAATATCTATACAATGATGTGGAACTGTTTGCAGCTCTTCCGGACTTGGTTTGGCAGTTCCAATATTCATATATTTGTATATTTGTCGGGAATCTGCCGATACAATCTCACCCTTTACCTGCCGGGCCAGTCTGAGGGAGATATGAGTTTTACCAGAAGCAGTAGGTCCGACAATAATGATAACTTTCTTTTCCTTCTGTATCATCGGCCAAACCGTTTATCAAGCTCTTCAATGGTCAAATTTATCACAATCGGTCTTCCATGAGGACAAAAATAAGGATTCTCCGTAGCAAACAGCTGATCAATCAGAGAAGCCATTTCTTCATAACTCATCTCTTTTCCGGATTTTATGGCAGACTTACAGGCAAATGACTTGGCAACTGCATCCTTGACATCAGAGGTTTCTCCTTTGGTCTCATGGTAATAATCAATTATATCTGTTAAAAGATCTCTTTCAAAACCAGTTTTAATATCAGCTGGTATAGCTTCTATCACAATAGTATTTTTTCCAAACTCCTTGAGGGAAAATCCTATTTTCTCCAAAAAAGGCAGAATCTCGGTTAAAATTAGGTAGTCATCAGGTGACAACTGAACAGTTTGAGGAAATAAAAGCTGTTGAGAAACTCCCTGCCTTCCCTGTAAAGATTTCTTGGCTTTTTCATATAACACTCTCTCATGCGCCACATGCTGATCTATAATGGTCAGTCCGCTTTTGATCTGAGAAATAATATAGCGTTTATGAATCTGCCACAAAGAGGGAGTCTGATGAAATTCCTGGTAATGATATTCCTTTCTCTCATCTTGTTTAATCGGTTCCTGTGCATCCAAGGTCAATTGTCCCATATCTCTAGCAGCCATTCTTTTCTGAGCCTTACCGAATTTTTTGGTAGTATGCACTATAGTGAGTTCCGGAATGACCGAAGGTTTATGTAAAGCATCTTTGATCGCATTTCTGATAAAATCATGAATAATTCTTTCATTACGGAAACGTACCTCGATTTTGGAAGGATGCACATTTACATCAAAATGCTGCGGTTCCATTTCCAGATACAGGATATATATGGGATAGGTATTTCTTTCCAATCTGTTTTCATAAGCTGAAAGTATGGCGTGAATCACAGATTTATTGACAATTATTCGTTTGTTCAGGAAAAAAAATTGATTTTCCCGGGTTTTAATCGCATCGGTAGGTCTGCTTATTAATCCGGAAAAAGAATGCATGCTGTCTTTCTTTTCTACTGGTATGAGCAAAGAGGTCTTCTCCTTACCCATAAGATCTTTTATGCGCTTTTCCAGTTTGCCTGGTCGTAAATCATAGGTTTTCTTGCCTTCGATATAAAGGGTAAACTCGATATCAGGATGGGCCAAACATATCCTCCGAAAAGCGGCAATAATATAACGAAGTTCGGTGGCAGGCCTTTTTAAAAATTTTCTCCGGGCCGGAATATGACTGAAAATATCTTTTACGTTAATGGTAGTACCTTTTCGGGGAGCAGATTTAGTTACTTCCAGTATTTTACCATTTTCCAGAAAAGCATGAGTTGCTTCCCTGTCCTCTGCCGTCATGCTGATTATTTCCATTCTGGCAACCGAACTGATACTGGCCAGCGCCTCCCCCCTGAATCCGAAGGTACGAATTTTCTCCAAATCATCTTGAGTAGATATTTTACTGGTAGCATGACGCTCACAGCAGATTAAAACATCTTCTTCGGTCATACCCCTGCCATCATCAACCACCTGTATCTTATCAATACCACCTTCATTCACCAATA
>CAZKMO010000093.1:5419-13631 GCA_964554015.1 uncultured bacterium | reverse complement strand
TTCAGGAACCCCCATAGTAATATAATCTGATTTATTATCTCCTGTGATAGGTTTGAAATCACTTATTATATTGGTTTCTATTCCTTCCTGGCTAATTTCTCGCTGCAAAGCAAATTGAATCGACTGCAGTATTTCTTTTCGGGATAGATTGGGAAAACTCTCTGTTTTTATGACTACATCATTATCATCAAGTCCAACAACTATTTTAAACTTTTTTAAATACTTATTATCTTTAAACAGGTTTGTTAAGACCTTTTCTAATTCGCTATCTCTATCTTCTCCTCGGAGAGAATACTTACCGAATCCATCAATTTTGAATCCTCTAACACTTCTTTTCACCATCACATACTTAAGAGTCTGATGACTAAAATCAATTCCAAGTACACGTTGCCACGGCTTTTGTTGTTGTAATTTTAAACTCATAAGTTAATTTTCTTATAATATTAATAGCTTATTTTTTTTTCATACACTACCCTGCAATAAATGGGCCAAAAACGCTATTAAAATTAAATTTTTACTTCATTTTTTTTATCAAAAATATTTTAGGAATTAGGTTAAACCTAATCTCTTTTAACTACATATTTTTAATTAATTAAATAAATAATAACTATGCAGTTTAGTTGTTAATTAAAACTCATAATTTTATCTCAATAGTTACTGTTCATTTTTCATCTATTTAAAAATAAAAAATAATACTTTAAACATCATTACAAAATGAAATATTTAAGAAATAATAATGTTTTAATCTCTGGATGATTTCCGATCACATTCAGAAATCTATATAAACCAATACTTTATTAAAATAAAATAATTAGAAAAACTTAATATGAAAAGTATGCTTTTCAAAAAACTTGGTAAAAAATACTCTCTGGTAAGAACATTAATACTCTATTCAATCATTCCCAATTTACGTATCTCTCTTAAGAGTTTCTTTTTACTAATAGGTTTTACAATATAAGAAGCTGCTTCACCTCGAAGAAATGCTTCTGTAACATTTTTTTGATCTTCCAAGGCAGTGGTCATAATCACCTTTACTCGGTCTCCACTTTTAATCTCCTTTTCTTTTTCAAGAGAACGAATTTTACGAAGTGTTTCCTGACCATCCATAGCAGGCATCATTATATCCATACAGATTAAATTATAAGGGTTGCCATTTTCAAGTTCTTTTCTAAACATTGCATATCCTTGCTTTCCATCACAGGCTAAATCACATTTACCATAATCTTCTATATATTTTTCTAACATAATACGAGTAGTTTCTTCATCCTCTATAATTAATGATTTCATAAAATCCTCCCCTTCTTTTCAAATCTTTTGAAATAACAATAATATAATAAATAATCAATTTTTTTAAAACTACCTTATTTATCAAGTTCATAATATAAACTTATAAATTAAATTTGTACTATTATTAATTATTATTCTCTTTATAAATTCTATCAACTTCTTTCACAAGAACCATTCCATCAATTGGCTTTGATATATACCCATTCATTCCCAATTCAATACATTTTTGCTTATCTCCTGGTAAGACACAGGCAGTTATAGCTATAATTGGTATCTTGCTATAGGGTGAATGAGATGATCGTATTTTTTTAGTTGCTTTAAAACCATCCATTTCTGGCATTTTTATATCCATTAATATCACATCGATATTATTATTTTTAATCGCTTTTAATACATCTTTGCCATTCTCTACAATGTTGACTGTGTGACCAACTTTTTTTAATAATTTTGCAATAACTTCCCGATTTATTTCATCATCCTCAGCTAATAAAATATTTAATTTTTTAATATTAATATTCTTTAATCCAGTTGATTGAGAGGGATTGATAACATCTTGTTTACCCAAACAACTACAGACTTTATCTAATAAATCAAGATGGCGTAATGGTTTCTCAATAAAATCATTTATTTTTAATCCATTATATTGCTTATAATCAATATTTTCATCAGAGGGCAGCATTATTAAAGTATTAACACTCTCATTTTTTAAATTACTTTTTATTTGCCTTATTAATTTATATCCATCCATATCTGGTAATCTTAAATCAACAAGGTATAGATCAAATTTATCTTTTTTAGCAAAATTCTGCTTTATCTTTTCAAGAGCTTGTTCGCCGTCAGAGGCAAATTCTGAAGTAATATACAATTTTTCTAACAGTTCTTTAACTATCAAATTAATATTACTATTATTATTTACTACAAGAATTCGTTTATAGGAAAGATCAGTACTATAAGATAATATATCTTCATAAAATGATTCTTCTGATAATTCAAAAGGTACAATAAAATGAAAAACAGAACCTTTCCCTACTTGACTTTCAACCCAGATCTTACCATTCATCAAATTTATTAATTCTTTAGTAATAGCAAGGCCCAGTCCTGTTCCCTTGCTCAATTCAGTTTCTTTATTATCTAGGCGAGTAAAACTATCAAAAATAATATCTAGATTTTCCTTTTGAATTCCAATACCAGTATCTGAAATTGAAATATGAAGAGGTATTTGATTATCATCATATTCAAGACAGTTTTCCTTAACTACCTTTTTATTACATAGTTCAGCTTTAAGGAATATCTCACCTTCTTCTGTAAATTTTATACTGTTATATAGTATATTAACCAAAATCTGTCTTAATTTTTTTTCATCTCCTGTTAACTGAAGAGGGACTTTAGAATTAATCTGATAAAGAAGCTCTAAATTTTTTCTATTAACTTTAATACTTAATGAACTGACTATTCTTTCAATTAGTATTAATAAGTTAAAATCAGTTTTCTCTAAACTTATTTTCCCTGATTCAATGTGAGAATAATCAATAATATCCTTCATGTAAGATAAAAGATTACTTGCCGATTCCTTACAAATATTTAAATATCTTTTCTGTTCAATAGTAAGATCGGTATCTAAAGTTAAATCTGTCATTCCCATAATTGTTGTCATTGGTGTTCTTATCTCATGACTTAATTGTGCCAAAAATGTACTCTTCTTTTGATTAGACATCTCTATTTTTTTTCGTTCTTCTTTAATTTTTTCAATATACTCTTGCGTATCAATATTTTTCCTTTTTTCATCCCTAATACTATGAATAAATAAATACAATCTCTTATCCTGAATATTATCAAATATATCTTTAATACCAGATTCGACCGCCATATGAATTACATTATCATCAAATTTCTTACATATTAGTGCTTTAGAACAATTTATTTTTAGTTTTTTTATTTTCTTAAATAATTCTTTCTTATTTATTTCTTGAACATTATCCTTTATCATTAACAAATCACATTCTATATTTTCTTCTTCTGCCTTAATGTGCTCACTTAAAATAAAATTTTTACATTCCGGAATGCAACCAGTTCTCTTCACTAATTCCTTCAATAAAGTTATTTCCTTTTCTGAAAATTCCACTAAACTTATATTTAATTTTGTTTTCTTCATTCTATATGATTAACCTAAACTCTTATAAATAATGTTTTCCTTTTTTAAGGTTATAATAAATATCAATTTTATTATATAATTGTTCAATATCAAATGGTTTAGACAAAAAGTCATTTATACCATTTTCTAAACATATTTTTTTATCTTGCTCTTTTATAAGAGCTGTAAGTGCTATAATTGGTATATTCCTTTTCTTAGACGAAAAATTTCTAATTTCTTTTGTAGCGGTCAATCCATCCATTTCTGGCATTTTTATATCCATTAAAACTAAATCATAATCTCGCTTTTTTAATAATTCAACTGCTTTTCTTCCATTATTCACTGAAGTAACTGTATATCCTTTTCTCTTTAAAGCATCGGAAGCTACTTCTTGGTTTATTTCATCATCCTCAACTAATAAAATCCGCCAAGATGTTATTGTTTTTTTCAATGATCTTTCTGTCTTTAGGATGGGCTTTACTGGAAGAACAAAATGAAAATTACTTCCTCTATGCAACCTGCTTTCCACCCATATTCTACCTCTCATCAATTCCAGAAGTTTTTTACAAATTGATAACCCCAAACCTGATCCACCATATTTTCTGGTATGAGAACCATCAACCTGAGTAAAATTATTAAAAATTACTTTTTGTTTTTTCAAAGAGATTCCTATTCCAGTGTCAGAAACCGAAAAATGCAAGGTAATATCCCTATTGTCTTCTCCATAACTATTTGTTTCTGAAAATTGACTGACAGAAATATTTATAATCCCTTTCTCAGTAAATTTAATAGCATTACCAACTAAATTGATTAATATTTTCATTAATTCTTGAGTATCCATCCTGATGTGGAGGGGAGTTCTCGGTTTAATTGAATAATTCAACTCTATTCCTTTTTCTTGAGCACTTTTTTTAAACATTTTCACTACAGATAAAATTACATCTTTCAAATTAGCATCATTTTCTTCCAAGGCAATTCTTCCAGCTTCGATATTTGCAAGTTCTAAAATATCATTCAACAACTTTAAAAGTGATTCACCGGATTTTATAATTATCTCAAGATAATGCTGTTGCTGTTCATCAAGCTTAGTATCAAGTGTAAGCTGGGCCATTCCCAGAATCCCATTCATTGGAGTTCTTATTTCATGGCTTATATTATCAAGGAATTCATTTTTTACTTTATCAGCAATCTCAGCTTTTTCAACTAATTTATTAAGATCCAGACTTTTCTGTTGGAGTTGGCTACGTAACTCCTCAATCTCTGCAGTATAACCAGCTTCTCTTTTACCTTTTTGTTTTATACTCTGCACCGCTTTTGCATTATCTGTGATAACATTAGCAGAACAAATCAAATAATCTATGTTTTTATCCTTATTGAAAACTGGGGTTTTTGTAATAGAAAACAACCACTTGTTGTCCTTTTTATCCGGAATCCATCGTTGAAATTTTTGCTGTTTTCTATTGTTAAATATTAATTTATTATCATTAACCAATTGTTTGGCAATTGCCTTGGGCATAAGGTCGTAAATAGTGAAATCCTGCATTTCTTTCCTATTAAGACCAAAATAATTTGCATAGGCTTTGTTAACTAAACCATAAGTTTTATTATCAATAAGAAACCAAATATGAGTATCAATATTATCAATTATCCGCAATATTTCTTTGTCTGTTAACATAATTGTTCAGTTATAAATTCTATCTTCTTTTAAATTTTACCCAAAAAATTTATATATCTTAGGATACTAATTTTATCTCCCCTCAGCACTCTACATACTGGATAATATTATTTCTATTAAAATAAATATATGCAATAATAATACCAACTATATAGTAACAAGTAAAAATATATATTTTCGCTAAGATATTATTTATTAGTTAATTAAATAAGAAAGAAAAAAATAAAAAATAAAAAATTATCTACTAATAGAAAAATTTGGGTAATTATTCCCCCTGCAGCAGAAAAATTTACCTACCTAATAATTAGTACTTTTATTTATAATGATGCAAATTGCGATGTTATTTCAGCAATTTTTTCAAACTTTGACTGTACATTATCAAGTGGCTCTCCCAGGCGATAGGTATCTTTGTCTAATCGTGCGGAAGGATCCAGTTCAGCTAATACATTCTCTTTAGTTAAATCGGGTTTCTCTTCAGCATAAGGCCATAACCGAAAGGAACCTCCAGTTATTTCATCAATTAATGTAACTTTATTATCAATTATCCCATATTCAAGTTTAAAATCAACAAGTTGAATTCTAAAATTAGTAAAAGCTTGCTCCAGATATTCAAAAACTTCCATATTATTCTTTTTCATATCCTTGTATATTTCTCCACCTTCCTTAGCTTTTATTATATAATCGATATATTTCTGATCCAGCATGGGATCATGTAAAATATCATCTTTATAATGAAATTGGGTAATGAGAGGATCATATCGTTTTCCCTCTTCCACATCCCCCCATTTAAGGATTGAACCAGCCGCTACCCTTCGGGTTACTACTTCCAGGTTTATTTTAAAGTCCAACTTTTTTACTAGACAGATCTTTTCTTCCGGACTTTCAATATAATGAGTATGAACTCCCTTTTTGTTCAGAAATTCAAATAAATCTCTATTCGTTTTCCAATCGACCAGGGCCTTCCCTTGTATTTGATCATGTTTTACTCCATCACCCGCTGTAATATCATCTTTAAAAACCATAAAAACAGTTTTGGAATCTTCCGGATTTTCATAAATAATTTTTGTTTTCCCTTCATTTAATAAGTTTAAGTTTTTAAAATTCATAATACCACCCTTTCTAATATTTTCATTGCTTTATTCCACTAAAATCATTTTATTTGTAATTTTTATTTCATTTTTCTGTAATATATATAGATAAATTCCAGAACTTACTTTCTGCCCCTTATCATCATTCCCGTTCCAAGTCACTGCATATTCTCCTTTTGGTTGATAACCATTCCTCAATGTACAGATTCTTTCTCCATTTATATTATATATTGCTAAATTTATATTGGCTGTTTCCGGAAGAGAATAAGGAATAATAGTCGAGGAATTAAAGGGATTGGGGAAATTGTGATGGAGTATGATTTCTTCTGGTAAAAAGGAAGATTCCATTGTGTGACTATCTGTGGTTTCATCCCAACCAGCCAGAACCGCCCACAACCACCAGACTGCATATGCCTTCTGATTAGCATTCAAATATTCGGTATGAGCCGCCTCGCAATCATACCAATCCACTCCCTGAGTATGGGAATCCTGCCACTCTTGCGCCCAGTTGCCTCCGTCATAGTCACATGCATCATCTACATTTTTATCCCCGTAATAATTACCATCTGGATCATAACATTCAATATCATAAAAATCATAAAAAATTTTATTATTTTCAATACAATATTCCCTTATTTGCTGATTTCTCTTGTGAAGATTACCGGATATACCAGTACCATCAGCGTGACCACTCATGTAAACAAAAATTACTCCGGGATAATCATTTTCAAGCTGAGTCATGGGTTGCAAATACTTATCAATCATATCTTGTTTACTATAATCTGATACTTGTCCACACCAGGACCAGATTATAACATTCACATCAGAATGGGAATTATCATTAAGATATTCACGGGTCTCATTTACCCATTGAGGGTAATAGCCACAATCATCTTCCAACCATCCGGAGTCATATTCGCTTCCTTCTTCTAAATCCAGGGCTCCCTCAGCTCCTCCATTATTCCAGGCAAAAATATCAACAGGTAAAGACAATCCCTTTCCTCCATTATTGGCAAAATCAATAAGTCCTGTCATACCATCAGTAATCTGACTCCCGTGGGATGTATGACCATAGGCAATATGTAATTGTGATTTTGCCTGGATAATAGCAGATTTCGGAATTTTGGTAATATCAGTACAGGTGTGATCAATTATAACCTGACTTGCACAGGGAAGAAATAAAAATAACAACAATACAATATTCACCAATTTTAAAATAATCAAACATTTAAAACACTTGAACATCCTGACCCCCAGAATTTAATTAATTATTTTTAATTATTTTAAATAACTATGCTTATTATAAATAATGTATTAATTTTTAGGCAAATGGTCAAGAAACATTTTATTTATTTGTTTTTTTTTCTTGAAATAAGTACATTGTTTTACCAATAAACAAACAGAAAATTAAATAAAGTCTGGGAATATAATAAATATTAAATTTCGGAAATACAATCTATGTTAGAACATTTATCAATATTAATTATTCGTTTTTTTGTCAATCCTTTTATCCCAAAATTCAGAACCGAATATAGATATTTAATGAATGGTGCAAAAAACATTATTTTTTCTTGTCCGGCTGAGGAAAAGAACAAAAAATTTGGCATTTCCCTAAAAAAATTCACTGATTTGTTTCCCCATAGATCAGTGACTATTCTGTATCCGGAACTTACCCTTGAAAAATGTAAAATTATACCAAATTATATTGATGGCTACCCCCAAAAAATTAAGTATAACCTATTACATCTTATACATTCAAATAATCTTTCCCAGCTAGGTAGCAAAAAATGTGATATTTTTATTGACCTTGATCCCCATGTTAGTTTGTTAAACCTTCTGCTTTGCAGACAACTCAATCCGGCTCTGAGAATAAGTTTCGATAAGATGGAGAGTAAACATTTTTATAATATTAGATACAACTATAATTCACAAAAATCTTATTCTGAGAATCGCACAGGTCTATATACATTTCTTAATTCCATGATAAATAAAAAATCAAAATAAGTTTACTTCCAGTTAAATTTTCTGGTG
>CAZKMO010000093.1:0-5409 GCA_964554015.1 uncultured bacterium | reverse complement strand
TCTACTCTTAAATTGCTAATTTGGTGTTTTGATTATACCAAATTATTAATTCTATTAATAATAAAAGCTAAAATTCTTCTTCTGAAATTACGGAAAAATTATTTTTTAAAAGTAAAGCTGTTGTGACTCCGCAGCCTTTAACCAGTTTTTCCTTATGATATATAGTATTAATTCCGCAGGAGGGACTTTTTTCTTTTAAAACAGCTTTGGTGCTGCCTACTAATCGGACTATCTCTAATACCTGCTCTGCACCCAAGAGGAACTCTTTGGTTACATCCTTTCCCTGAAAAGTAATAACCTTTGCCTTTCCGGTAAGCACGTTCAAACCATTTCCCTTATTTATAAAAGACCGACTACGAGGAGTGGATAGACCACCCAACTGCTCAGGACAGACAGGTATGAAAAATTTCCCCTTTAAAAATTCAATTATACTACTATTATGAACTGATTGTCCATCATATCTGCAGTTGATTCCGCAAAGGCAGGCACTTACCATAATTATTTCATTATTATTCTCAATAAATCCTTTTTTCAAAACACTTGATTCTTATAAAATTTTGAGATAAAAAAAGTCAGCCTTTTTATTAAGACTGACTTGATTACGTTCTAAATCTAAAAAGAGCATATAAAAAAATTATCTAATTATATATATATAGTTCTGGATCAATCGGTTTATTATCATAATGGACTTCATAATGTAAATGATTACCTGTAGCTTTTCCTGTACTTCCAACCTCAGCAATAGGCTGCCACCTTTTTACCTTTTCGTCTTTATGAACAAGTATTTTAGAACAATGGGCATATAAGGTTTTATACCCATATCCATGATCAATAATTACATATTTACCATAACTTTGATTAGGGGTAAACCTATCCTTTACCAATATAACTGTTCCTCCTCCACTGGCTAATATATTAGTACCTTTTCTGGCTAATATATCTACTCCATAATGAGGTTCTAATTTTCCCGTCAGAGGATCGGTTCTGATACCAAAATCTGAATTTATAGTACCTCCCAGAATAGGTCGTATGGAAGGAAAACATTCATTCTTTTTTCTATCTCTATCTAATTTTGCCCATATTTCTGCAATACTGCTTTTCTCCAGACGTACGGCTCTTTCTAATCTATCCAGATCCATTTCGATTTCACGAGCAGTCATACTGACCTTATCCGGTCGATTACTCATTCCATAGAATGAAAGAGCAGAACCTCCCACTCCCAGTTTTCTTATGTCACTGTTTATGGCGGGCAGATTAGCAATGCTTCTCAATTCACCTTCACTGGTCTCAATTTGAGTTAACTGATCACCAAGTTCTGATACTTTTTCCTTAAACACCAAAAGTTGTTGTTGAAGTTTTTTACGGTCATTTTCCAGAGAAGATATTCTATAATTATGATATATACGGGTAAATAAATTAAGGGATATTGTGATAATGCTAACTAAAAAGACTAAAAACAGAAAAGATGCTAATATAAACTTCTTACTATCCAAACTAATCTGCTTAAAACCGCTTCCGTTTTTAGAGATATATACAAACCGAAATCTCTCCTTAAGCATGCTCTCTCCCCTTTTGGATTTTAAATATTATTTTCTACTACTTTAATTATGTGAAATCAATATTGAGTTTAAATTTATAAAAATACAGAATAAATGTCAAGTAAAAAAATTAAAAAAATGGAAAACAGAATATGTCCCACTTTAAAACTTAATTCAAGGTATTATAGAAAAAAATTTAGTCACCTTAATTCCAAAAAAGAATAAGGTGTATATTTATATTAATACGTATGCTTATTTATAATAACTTATTTTTAATGTATTAACCTAAATAACTTCTTAATAAATTACTTCGAGAAGCATGCCGTAATTTTTTAATTGCCTTTTCTTTAATTTGCCTCACTCTTTCCCGAGTTAATTCAAATTTTTCCCCTATCTCCTCCAGAGTTAAAGGATGTTCCCTGTCCAGCCCAAAGTACAGCTTTACTACTTTCTCCTCTCTCTCGGATAATGTCTTCAAAGCTCTTTTAATCTCAATACTTAGGGATTCATTTAATAAATAGTTATCAGGTGAATCCTGATTTTCATTCTCAATAACATCCAGAAGACTATTTTCTTCAGTTTGATTAAAAGGGGCATCCAAAGAAATATGCTGACCCGAAATTTTCATGGTATCCATTACCTCATCCGGAGACATTTCCAGCTTATCTGCTATTTCCTTCGTGCTTGGTGCTCTTTCGTAAGATTGTTCAAGATCACTTAAGGCTTTTCCTATTTTATTTAAATCACCGACCCTATTCAATGGCAGCCGAACCACTCTGGATTGTTCGGCCAAGGCCTGCAAAATGGACTGTCGAATCCACCACACTGCATAAGAAATGAATTTAAAACCACGGGTTTCATCAAACCGTTTTGCTGCTTTTATCAATCCCAGATTACCTTCATTGATTAAATCACCCAGGGTTAATCCTTGATTCTGATATTGCTTAGCCACACTTACCACAAACCGTAAATTAGCTTTGGTTAATTTTTCTAAAGCAACTTTATCATTTGCTTTAATTCTTCTGGCCAGCTCAACTTCCTCTTCCGGGGACAACAGAGAAACCTCACCTATTTCCTGAAGATATCTATCAAGGGAATGGCTTTCTTTGGATTTTGATTTTTTTGCCATTTAAGCACCATCTCCTTCAAAAAAATTCATTTTATTAACTGCAATCTTATACAGCTTTTTTACTTAAATGTTCCCTAAAAAATTATTCATCTCAATATTTTTCAGGTTAATCATCTTAGTACTATATTTCCTAAAAATATTTCCTCTAAGTAGATAAAAATCAAGTATCATTAGCAGATGTAAACAGAACAATAATCAATAGCAGAATAAATATTTTACAAAGCGTTTAATATACAACATTTTCTTTGAAAAAACAAGCTTTTTCTATAATTTCTTTTGTTTTTTAGACAAACAAATGATATATTTACCCCTAAAAGGAAAAAAATATGATTAAAAATTCAATCTATTTATTCACCGTACTATGTACTCTTTTATTAATCAACTCCTGTGGACATTTAAAAGAAGCAAAAATCAGTTATCAAAATCAAAATTATGATAAAACCATAACCTATTGTAAACAGGCACTAAAAATTGATTCCACCGATACTGCCGCCCTGCTATTAATGGGAAAATGTTATGAGCAAAAAGGATTATTTGACCAAGCTCTCCACCTAACCATGCAGGCCTATCAATTGTCTCCTGATTCAAAAAAGATAGCTACCCAACTCCTTAAAATTCATACTTCCATAGGAGATAGAAATCTGAACAGCAACAGGCAAACAGCCTTATATCATTATCAAAAAGCCAATGAAATTCAGCCGAAAAATAAAAAAATTCAAAAAAAACTGGCTGACTCCTTTTATGCTCTGGGTCAGTTAAAAGAAGCAAAAACTTACTATCTTAAAATCAAGGATAAAAATAATAAAACCGCTGTCTCTGATATTATAACTAAAATTGACCAAAGAATAAAAAAATCTCAAGCCTTTTATAAAAAAGGATTAATCCAGTACCAACAATCCAATCTGGAGAAGGCTATGTACTACTTTAATCAAGCCTTGGAACAATACCCTCATTCTGAAGATGCCACCTATTATCATCACCTTACCAGGGGAAGAATACTCTATGAAAAGGGATCTATCAACGATTTATGGGATGCCATCGAACTGTTTGGTAAAGCATCTGCTCTTAAAGCCAATCAAGGTGAGCCCTGGTACTGGATGGGCTTATCCTATAATAAAAAAGACAAAGATGAATTCTCCAATGCCCTAGATTGTTTGAACAAAGCATTAAAACTGGAACCCGATGCTGACTTTTCTCCAGAATGCCAAAGAAAACTAGAGGATATAAAAAAGAAAGAAAAGAAGATGGAGAAGTTCTGGGGAAATTAGAAAACACATTCTCTCTTTATTCGTTCAGGATACATAATTAGAGCAATCGACAAGCTTTGGTATTATCGAAAAACCTGGATGACAATAGATTTAAGAACCAGGATTGGTGATTTCTGATTTGAGAAGTCATAAATTAAAACAGAAAATTGTTTATAAATGAAGTAAATTAAAAATTACAGAATTTCAGTTAATCAGGGAAAATCTGTAAAATCAGTGATAAAAATAAAGTGGGCCGAAGCCCACTTTATCAAACCTTACATACCCTCTAAAACCCAAAACAGTTTATTAAAACATTTCTAATGAGAAGTTTCAAAAATTAGATTCGAGGGCGGTGAAGGAGGAGTGATATCCTTATCCTTATCCCTATCCTTTTCCTCATTCTTATCCTTATTCAATTCATACCTGAAAAAAGCAATATTATCATTGACATAATCCGAAGACCAAATCCAGTGAACCGATTTAGCGGTTATGCCTTTTACATCTTTATATTTGGCCCAGGGTTCGGCTGATCCATGTAAACCATAACTGGTGGCCTTGCTCCATAAAGTATCATCAAAATTCAATTTCTCCCAGTTGCTTTCCTCAGAAGTGGTGACCTTCCAATTCTCATTAGTAAAAAACAGATCATTATTAAACTCAATTTCTGCCAAAAGACCTGCTTCTCCATCCTTGTCGATTCCCTTAACTGCCACAATATTGGCACCTCCAATGGTAGGCACCTCATAGATCTCGGCAGTGCTCCAGCCATCCGAGGAGGCAATATGGCAACCATTCACATACAAATCATAGGCATCATCCGCGGTTATGGTAATGCGCAAGGAATCACTGGTTATCCCCACATAGGAGACCTTGCTTTTAGGATCTATGATATTAGGATGAGGGTCCCTATCTCTAATATTCTGAGCGTACAGGGAATAATGAGTACCCACATCATGCTCACTGGTAGCTAAATAGTAAACAGTGGAATCCGCAGGGTTTATTTGAACATCATGCACTGCAATCTCAGGATCAATTTTATAGTTTAAGGGATTCCCGGCACTTGCTTGATCAACTTTTTCACTGAAACCAATCCTTAACTTATTACTGGCTAATAAGCGTGCACTAATTATCTGGGGAGCGGTTTTATCACTTGCTGTTTTAAATTCACCCTGGATACTGGTGACACTCCGGTTGCCGATATTATTTACAGAATACACTTCATAGGTATAACGGGTGTTTGCCGAAAGCCCCTGATCAGTGAAAGTGACCTCCAAAGGCCTTCCCACTAATTTACCATTGCGGAACACTTGATAAGCCGTAGCCCCATCCCCATCACTGGTAGCTTTAGGAACTTCCCATTTTAAGGTAATAGTGTGCTCCGTATTATCAGCCATCTGCAAATTTTCCGGTGGATGAGGAGATACGGTATCATGCGAATCAGCACCTTTATAGACAAATTTGAAGGCATCCGCCATAACTTCCCCATCTGCATCAT
>CAZKMO010000092.1:0-13694 GCA_964554015.1 uncultured bacterium | reverse complement strand
GTATTCACATCGCAGACCGGTGAATACATCTGAGTAACACCCATGGTTGATAACATTTTTCCTATAGTCTCACCAATTTTATAGGTTATTTTTGTATCACCTATAGCAGCCATACCCATGGGACCGGGAAATTGTCTTATACCTCCTGCCATATAATCATTCTTAAAATCACCTTCAAAATCAATGGTAATATGAAGAGGAACACCGGAAGGGCGATCCATAGCAATTTTCTGCCATCTTTGCAGCCTTTTAGCGTATTCTTCCGGAGTTATGCTGATTCCAAAATCCGAACCAGCGTAATAAGTCTCGGCAATTTTATAATAATCTTTTGGTGGTTTAAAGGTTTTATCTATCTGGGAATTACCCCAGTAAAGGTTCTTACAGGTTTCTACGGCGTAGGGTTCCAGACAAAGCCCACCACAGTGCAACTTGGTAACCTGTTCGATCCCGCTGGGAGTAAACACAGTGCCTCGCCAGGTGAAGGTTAGAACCTGTCCTACTTTCTCCTCTAAAGTCATTTTTGATAGTTGTTTACTTACAAAGGTATCTCTTGCATTTGACATCTTTATATTCTCCTTTTGTTATTTTTCTTATTCCCATTTACCACTATTATCCGGTCCTATCCAGAATCCATTCTCCAATTTCCAGCCATCCGCATCGATTTTTAGCTCTTTGGTTTTCCAACCGGCTTGGATGCGTTTGGTTAAATCATCAAATCCTTTATTCCAGGTAAGTCCGTCAGGTACTGTAACATTCATGCTTCCGGCTGCATTGGCATAACGCAGGCAAGATTCAACAGTATGTCCCCAAACAAAAGCGGAAAGAAAACCGGCAATGGCAGAATCTCCGGAGCCCAGGGCTCCTACAAATTTTTCTTCCTCATACACCGGAAACCAGAGTTCACGATTAGCCCAATTCTCAAGATCCGAACACTGAGCAGCACCTAATTGTTGGAGACGATCCATTCCTGCAGTTCTGATATATAATCCTCGGTGTCCGCATTTGACCATAGCTATTGCAGTTCCCATTGTTATTAAATCTTTCCCTATGTTAGATATTTCTTCCACACTCATATTATCGAGTACAGTCTCCTTTGCACCAAGTTTAGCTCTTTTTTCCAGGAATTTATCTTTGTAGAGAAAATAAAATATCTCTTCAGCACTGGGAACCATAATATCTGACAGGGGAATCCAGTTTTCCAGAATGGCTTTCCAGTCCTGCTGTCCGGCATAACTGTCTACATCTGGAAGGGAGAGATCAAGGGCGATGGTGGTGCCCAATTCTCTGGTCTGCTTAAGTATGTTAGTTAATTCCGCACCGGTATTTTTATAGAGTTTTTTCATCCAGGGCGGATAACCGAAGAGCATAAGTTTTGAGTTTTCTACAATATCAAAATCCATATCATCATATCCAAAGGTATCATTGGCGCCACAATGATGCAGATAGAAACGGTCTATTCCGGGGATACATATGGCAATGGTATAGGAGGTGGATTCTCCTTCGACCATTTTAATACCTTTGAAATGACCTTCATGTTCTTCATACCATTGTAAAATTTGTTTTCCGAAATCGTCATCGCCGATCTTACCGATAAGTTCGGTTTTTACTCCCAGACGTCGGATTGATACTCCGGCGTTTGTAACCGGACCTCCTCCTACAACTACACATTCTCCCATATTAATCATCTTACCAGGCACAAGTACATCAGTCATTTTGTCAACTTTTCCCTCAATGGTAAAAGCTGGTATTAAATCAAGACAGGTATGACCTGCTGCTACGATTTCAATGTTTTTTTCATGTTTCACGATACAACTCCTTATCTGTTTTCAGGTTTTAATATTAATTGTTTACTTTATGTTAATTTTATATACTATTAATTATTTCATGGTTATTTTTAATTTCATATAAGCTTAACCAGTGCATCAAAAGCCGGTTTGGGATTACAATTTCGGTCGAAGAGCATAGGATATTCAGTCCTTCCTTTTATGGGTAAATAGCTCCGCCAGGACTGCTTATCATGCACAGCCCAGAAGGTGACCCGACCAATTGTATCCCTGTATTTTCTAAATAGGGAAAATATTTCGGCGTATCTATTTGCCTGTTCTTTCAGAACCGAATCCGGTATACCATCAGGAAAGGGATTGTATTTCTTCTGGGTTTCAGGATCAAAAGAGGAAAGATCAACCACCGGAGTATCCACAGGATAAAAAGGAAGTACTCCCACGTCTAATTCTGTTATCATAAGCTTAACCCCTAATAGGGAGAGATCCTGAATGAATTTTTCAATATCCTTAATTTTTGGATATTCCAGAAACCAGTGTCCCTGTATGCCGATTCCATCTATGCGGATATTTTTTGACTGTAAATTTTTAATCAGTTTGATAATACCCTCACATTTGGCTGGTTTTATATAATCATAATCATTGTAATATAATTCAGCATCAGGATTTGCTTCCCGGGCAAATTCAAAAGCTTTTTGAATGTAATCTTCGCCTATGATTTCATACCAGGGACATTTTCTAAAAGACCCGTCTGCAAGGATTGCTTCGTTCACCACATCCCAACCCTGAATTTTCCCCTGGTAACGACCCATTACAGTAAAGATATGATCTTTCATGCGGGAAAGAAGAGCCTCCCTGTTCAAGGGATTACCGGATTCATCCTCAAACACCCAGTCAGGTGTTTGATAGAACCATACCAGAGTGTGTCCTACTACGAACATGTTATTTTTTTTTCCGAAGGCAGTATATTTATCCGCTGGCTCGAAGTTATAGGTATCAAGCTGGGGATGTATTTCCTCCCATTTTAGAATGTTCTCTGCTACAATACTGTTAAAGTGCTTTTCTACCAGCCCTATTCCCTCTGGATCTCTACCCTCAATTTGATCCAGACTGAGAGCCGCACCAATATAAAAGTCATTCTTAAAAATATCTTTAAGAACAGGTCTATTCTGTATATGTTGACTATGGTTCATTTGCCCTTCCTTATTACTTTATTTTTTATATACCATAAATTCAAACCAGTCGAAATCAGCGGGGGTGGCACTTTTTTCCCCGTTACCGGTGGCAAACATTCCCAAATATACACCGGTAAAGAGATATCCTTCTACTTCCTCAAAAGTCAGGTATTTGGTCTTTACCTTTCCTATCTTCCGGGGAGATTCATCCTTTACTTGATAGAATAGTTTATAGGATAATGGTTTAGCTTCCAGGGAAAGAATAACATCTCCCTTACCGATTCTTTCATATCGAACAGGTTCTACTAATTTATCTTTAACCATATTTTTAAAGAAAACATAACGTTTGTTGTTTAAGAGGGTTATTCCTATTTCCGCCCGGTTTACTTCGTTACCTCTGATTACCAGACCGGCCTCTTCATTCTCATTTTGAGGATAAAAATCAAGTTTTGCAGCTGCTCTGCACTCCATAGCGGTCTGGCGACGTCCCAGAAAAGTAGGCGAATCCTGATCTTCCATAGTGATTGCTGTCCCCCAAAGTCTTAGATAGCCCGGCCGTTCAGTCAAGGAATAGTTCTCTTCCAAGGGATTTCTCAGATAATTCCAGCACAGGGCAAGATTCGGGGTGTCGAAATTATCCCTGGCAGGATTTTTCTTGAAGGTATATTTGGGCAATCTCGGAGCCGGCATTATTTTTTCTATGGGGTTGCCTTCATTTACAACCGGCCAACCTTCTTCATTCCAGGTGACAGGAGCTAAAAACATCTCTCTACCCAGATGATTGTAATGACCTCCCTGGGGTCGAATTCCCAGAAAAACCATCCACCAGCCATCGGGAGTTTCCACCAGGTCACCGTGCCCCAGAGCTCGGAACTGGTTACCCTCTAAGTATCTGTGAGTCAGAATGGGATTAACAGGATTGGATTGGTAAGGTCCCCAGGGTGAATCACTCCGTGCTATGGTTAACATATGACCATAGCTGGTACCACCTTCTGAAATCATAAGATAGTACTTATCATTTATCTTATAAAGATGGGGGCCTTCAGCCCATATTCCCCCGGTTCCTTCCCATATATTCTTCAACTCTCCTTCAAGTTCACCCTTTTGCAGATTTAATATCCTCTGAGCAATATAGCCGTCGCCTCCACCCTCGTGACGGGTGTAATAAACTTTACTGTCGTCATCAAAAAACAAGGAAGGATCCATACCTTGCTTATCCAGCCAGATCGGGTCAGACCAGGGACCGGCAGGATCTTTCGCGGTTACATAAAAATTACCTCCACCCCCGACATTGGTGGTAATCATATAGAATATACCGTGGTGATAACGGATAGTGGGAGCATAAATACCTCCGGAATATCTCATTTTTTCGAGAGGTAATTGATTTTCACGTGTCAAACAGTAACCAATAAGCTTCCAGTGCACAAGATCCTTACTATGAAAAACCGGTACTCCCGGGAAGTATTCGAATGAACTGTGAACAGTGTAGTAATCATCTCCCACCCGGCATATACTGGGATCTGGAAAACCTCCCGCAATAACCGGATTGGTATAGGTTTTATTGTATTCGATGGAGCATTCAGTCACAAATAATATAGAAAATAAGGTTACTACAAAAAATAATACTATAAATTTGTCCACTTATTTTGCCTCCTAATTCATATAGAGAACAGAACACTTCCTAAGAACTCAGGATTGTACATGTTCTGCAATTAAACTTTTTTTATTTTCATACTAGACTTTATATACTTTCCCATTCACAAACATGGTTTAACTTCATCAATCCTACTGATATTTAGCACGCCTCTTGGTGAGCTCTGCCTGCATTTCGTTTTCTGTACTTTTATCTATTTGATAAAATAAAAGAACTCCCACACCGATAAAGAATAAAGCAGCAGGATAAATACTCATCATATAGCGAATACCTCTGAGGGTTAAAGCGGTTTGTTCAACGTTGGGGATGTATTCATATAAACCCAGAAGCTTTCCCGCAATAGCACCACCCAGACTCAAACCCAATTTAAGTGCGAATAAAATACCGGCAAAGGTCATAGCTGTGGCACGACGGCGGGTTTTCCATTCGGTGAAGTCCGCAACATCGGCAATCATAGCCCAGAGTAAAGGAACAGTAACCCCATAAAAGAGTTGGATAAGAATATTAAAGAAAAATTGCCAGAAAATTGCTGTTGGTGCTAAAAACACATAGGCAACCGTAGAACATGCTGCTATGAAGAGGCATACCCTGAACACATCCCTTTTCCCAAACCTAACCGCAAGAGGTTTGGAAAAAATTATACCAATTAACATGGTTACAACTCCGGTAACACTGAAGAAGGTAAACCCTGTCTTCACCACATCAGCATCCGGGCTTTTAGCCAGACCAAAGTTCTGCAAGAAACTATGCAGACTATCAAGATTTACAAAATATTTGGTATAATACAATCCGATACTGCCCTTCAAAGACCAATAAATGAATACAAAAACAGTTAAAATGAACATTATAACCCAGGGACGGTTGGTAAAGAGATCAGAAAGATCCTGTTTTATGGAAGTCTTTTGACTGGGATCTGGTTTCACTCTTTCTTTGGTAGTAAAGAAGGTGGTCAACAAAAATATCAAAGCCATGGTGGAAAAGAATACCATGGTAAGCATAAAACCCTTAGCGTCATTTCCCTGGCCGAGTTTGCTTACCAGAGGCAAGGTTAAACCCTGTACTATGAGCATACCCCCGTTGGCGAAAACAAACCGCCAGGAGGAAAGACCGGTACGCTCGTTGGAATCGGCTGTGGTAACGCCTAATAGTGCCGAATAAGGAACATTGCCGGCGGTATAAGACATCATCAGTAAATTGTAGGTTACATATGCCCACACTATTTTACCAACTGTGCTCAGGTCAATAGTGGTAAAAGCTAATATCCCAAAGATAGCCAGGGGAAAAGCAGCAAACAATATCCAGGGACGGAATTTACCCCATCTGCTTTTGGTTCGATCGGCAAGGGCTCCAATGAGTGGGTCGTTTACCGCATCCCATATACGCGAAACCAGAAACATAGTACCAACCACTGCGGCGGAAATACCAAACACATCCGTATAGAAGTATAACATATAAACAATATACATCTGGAAATAGAAATTAAAAGCAGTATCACCGAGACTGTATCCTATTTTCTCCTTAATAGATAAGGACTTTTGTGTTTTTGAATTCATATTTTACTCCTTTTTTCGTCTAGCGTTTAATTCTTTTTCAATCTCAACCATTCGTTCATTTGTTAAAGGATAAAACATCATAATTCCAGCACCGATAAATGCGGGAATAGCAGCGTAAATACTTATAGAAAGCTTTATCCCCAGAAGAGAAGTTACTGTCTGCTGTACATTGGGTACATAACCATAAGCAGCGAGTAGCCAGGCTAAAATAGATGCGCCCAGAGCTACACCAAGTTTAAGAGCAAACAGGGAAGCAGACATCACCAACCCGGTAGCGCGACGTCCGGTCTCCAGTTCCGAATGATCTGCTGTATCAGTGTACATTGCCCACTGAAGAACCGACACAGGACCCAAGGAGAAAAACACCAGGAAATTAATAATAAACATCAGAATAACATCATTCGGGCTTAAAAAGAAGAAAAGAGCTGTGAATATGCCGCTAGCAGCTAAAAATCCGGCATAGGTATATTTTCTACCTAGTTTTTTGCTGAAGTAGCTCGCTAAAATGGAGCCGGTAATTTGAAAGATCGAACCCGTAATTAAGAAAGCAGTTACCATACTCTGGTAAGAAAAACTATATAACTTGCCTAAAAGCATCACTTGTTGATCCTGTACAAAATAGGTAAAATAGTAAATTATACAACTGGTTCGAATAAGAATATGGGTTAGCTGAAATACGGTTGCCCCGCCAATCATCAGCCAGGGTTTGTTTTTTGACAAATCACGTAAATCGTCCCTTAAACGGGTTTTTTGATCCTTAGGAGGTCTCACTCTTTCTTTGGTAGTTGCAAAAGCAATAAAAAACAGAACAACAGCCAGAGTTGAAAGAACCATCATAGCCCGTTGCCAGCCAACCGCATCATTACCGTCACCGAATATTCTAACCATCCGAAGAACCGAATACTGAACTATAAGTCCGCCTATAAATGCAGCCACAAAACGAAACTGGGAAACAACAGTTCTTACTCTTGCATTGGAGGTCATAACACCCATTAAGGCGGAATATGGTACATTGATAACCGTATAAAGCATCATCAACAATGTATATGTAACGTAAGCATAAACGAGTTTACCTGTAGTACTGAGATCCGGCGTGGAAAAAGTTAATACTCCCAGTAAGCCGATGGGTATGGCGAACCATAACAGATAGGGTCGAAATTTACCCCAGCGGGTTTTGGTACGGTCGGAAATCATACCCATCATGGGATCATTGACTGCATCCCAAATTTTGGTAATCAGAAACATGATCCCAACTGTTTTAGCGGGTATGCCGAAAACATCTGTATAAAATATGGTTATAAAATAAATAAAGGTTTGAAAAAACAAATTGGAAGCGGTATCACCGACACTATATCCTATTTTTTCCCCTAAAGAGACTTTACTTTTTATTTCAGCCATTTTTTTTCCTTTCCCAATTTTTAGCTCTTGGATTTTTTTAGTTTTTCTTTGATACTATTTCCGAATCATTAATTTTTTTGTATCTGAGAATTTACCCGCCTGTATTCTATAAATATATATTCCACTGGAAAGATTTTTTGCTCTTAATGGTATTTCATGTGAACCCGCAGCTACTTTACCACGGAAAAGGGTTTCAATTTGCCGTCCCTGTACATTATATAATTTCATAGTAACATATTCCTCCCGGGGCACATAAAATGGTATGGTAGTGGATGGATTAAAAGGATTGGGATAATTCTGAAAAAGTTTATAGTGTTCAGGAATATTATCCGCATATTGAGATTCAATCGAAGTTACCAATCCGGCCCCATCGCCCGTAATTTCAATTTCTGCCATCTGGTTGGTTCCCATGCCTTTTTGATGCAGCAGTTCGAGATAATTATCACATTGCCGTACCCCATCCGGTAATTGGATTTTTTCAGCTTCCGGATCGTTTCCCATCAGATAGGAAGCTACACTGTCTGTGGCAACCGGATCCTTTCCTGCCAGTAAAACATCATATTCTGCTATTTGAAAAGTGGGATTCCAGGTCCCTTCTCCGCCTTCTGCATTTTTAATCCCATCAATGACAGCCAGGTGAACCGGCCGGGTAAGATTCAAATCACAAATGGAACGGGGGAGATGAGTCATCATATCTCCGCCATCATCATGAAGTTTAGCGCGCCTGGAGTGGTCATAAGGCAATTCATAATAGGATTTTGGAACAATTCCTACCTGATTTTTCAGGGAATGGGTTACTCCGGCATCATAATGCTGTTTCATTTTGGGAATGGATACATATACATCTATTTCATCCAGAATCCGGTTCATGGTAAAGGAACTGTAAAAAAAACTGTTTTCCCCCACTTCTTTATCCATAAAACTATCATAGGGATCCGGCTTATTTAAATCAATCATCTGAATTCCCAGATCTTCCTGTACAGCAAGATATCCGAAATTATTATAGGAAGCATCATCCCATAGTGCTTCCACAAGGTATATATCCTCCGGTTTTACTCCGCAGTCAATGATCAATTCACCTACAGCCCGGACTACCTCCGGATGGGTCCACATACTTTCAGTAATGGATGTTCCCTGTAATTTTTGACTAAAGGCACTTCCGGACCCTCCAGTTAAATTTATTTTTATGGCAACTTTATCTCCAGAGCCGACTGTATCGCTTATGCCACCCAGAGAATCAAACAGATGCTGGACTCTTTCTTTAATGGAGACCTGGTTATAATTATCTGTTTGGGTGATTGCGACCTGAGTCAGATAGGGATCAGTGACTCCCTGGCTGTATGCGAGTACATTTCTGGATTTGATTAAAGGAGTAAATACCAGACCCGCAGTGGCAACTCCCAGGGTATTTAAAAATTCTCTACGTGATACATTTTTTCCAATCTTTTTTTCAGTTTTACTCATTATTGTTCCTTTGATTTCTGGTTGATAGGTAAGGATTTTTTTTATTTATCCTTTCCTTAAGGTAGTATTCCCAGTATGTTTGTTCAAAAATTCAATGGCATCATAAAAATCAGGAGAATAAAAATCAGCTTTGATTTCATCACAGAATTTTTGTGTAATGGGGGCTCCTCCAATGAGTATATTTATATCAGGAAATTTTTCCTGAATGGCCTGTACACTTTCCTGCATAGCTCCCATGGTGGTGGTCAATAAGGCGCTTAATCCCACAAATGAGTCCGGGTGTTCTTGTATAGCCTGTAGGATCTTTCCGGTGGGAATATCAATACCAAGATCAATGACCTCATACCCGGCTCCCCGGATGGCCATAGCCACCAGGTTTTTCCCGATATCATGTAAATCACCCTGGACAGTGGCAATAATAAAGGTACCTTTACGTTTTAACTGACCAGATTCCAGAAAAGGTTGTAAGTGTTTCATAACAACTTTCATGGCATTAGCGGATACACATAAATCCGGTACATAGGCTTTATTCTCACTGAATCTTTTTCCGATCCGATCCATGCCCAGCATGCATCCCTTTAACAGATCATCAGGGGAAAGTCCCTCTTGGAGGGCGGTTGCAGAGATTTCATCAACTCCATCTTGACCATTCATATCAGGAGGAAAAGCAGCATCTTTGGAAACTTTCCCTCTCTCTATACAGGTGGCAATTTTTTCGATCACATCTTGCATTATATTTCTCCTCTATATTGTAATTTTTTATTCTTTTTTTACCCGATTCTGCTTATATATACTCAACTGAGTCTTTTTATGGATTTTTCCCCATATTAGTAATGAGTATACATCATAACCCGGGTGACTATATCCATTCCTTGCAGATTCAAGGCTTCTCTGATACACTGCAGAGCCGGATCATCCTCAGATAGAATTCTGTATTTACGTTTAACCGATCCGATTACCATATTCAATCCCAGAGGAAGAGCAATGGTAAGAAAGGCGCTTTCCAGAGCACTTTTAACTGGCGAGCCATCCGGCCGCCGGGGAGGCAGCATGATAGTAAAATTACTAAGGCCTACGGATATATTCACCCCTGAAAGTTCGTCATCGTTCTGTATTCTTTGCAAAGCCCCAATTAAGCGACTGAGATGACCCTGGGTATCGCTTCCGATGGGCATGATCCCTGGATCCAGAATGCATTTTTTATAGGTTAGATCATTGATTCGTGATTTTGCCAAAGCCACCATTTTTTTTGCGGAGGCATGAGTCTGATCAGCAGTTAGGTTCATCCTGGCTTCACCATTATCATCCAACCGTTCCGTAAGCAGTAAAACCGGCATAAAGGGTTGCAGAGCATACAGATCAAACATTTCCGACCGGGTGGGAGCAATTGAATTCAATATGGGCATTTTATTCTGAGCAGCAGCCGGGTTGTAGGCTTCCAGCCCGGCAGCGGCAATTTCCGGATCAGGGGTATCAATGGATAATGGTTTAGAGGTTACCTCTTGAATTTTTTTGACCAGATCAGCCATGAATCCTGGCTCACGTTTTCCAATATTTACATCGATATAAGTAGCTCCCTTTTTGTCCTGGTATTCAGCTAATTGCAATATGCCCTCAATATCCTTATTTTCGAATTTTATTTGGGTTGAGGGAACAGAATCATTAATAGATTCTCCGATGATGGTAAGCCCTTTTATAGCCATACAGCCTTCCCTTATCTGGTTATTTATATAAAATTTTTAGTTGCAATCTTTCTCTATTATCTTGCCCAGTTTGTAGTGAGAAGTGAACTTCAGATCAGAAACACCTATCTAAGAAATACTCAATGGTTTTGAACTGTTTGTATAAATGCCTGTATATTTTCCGTTTTAACGTCAGGGGGCATACCACCGCCACAGGATAGAATGATTTTTTTTTTATCTTTCAGAGAGTTTATTAATTCCTGGGTGGTATTTTTTACCTCCTCCACACTGCCGCTTGCCAGTACATCCCGGGGTGGAATGTTACCAAGTAAAGTAACCTTATTCTCTGTTAATTCCTTTAATTTATTCAGGGAAATGTCAAAACCCATATTAAACAGATTAACGCCCATTTCAGGTAAATAGGGTGCAGATACCTCACAGGAAGCATCGTTATGTAAAAATTTTACTGTAACATCTTTATCAAATAATTCTTTAAAATAGGGGAGACCGAATTTTCTAAACTCAGGATCACCGATAAAACCTATAATATCATCCAATAAAAAGATACCGTCAATGGTAGGAAAGGTTTCCATTTGCAAATGCAACCAGTCATTTAAAAATTGGGTTACTTTTTTCATCAAAGCTTCAGCTTTGTCCGGCTGCATCATTACGGCGGTTAAAAATTCAGTGGTGCCCATCAGATAACTGGCAATGTTCAAGGGACCGCGGGCGACCGCAAAACGGATTGTATGCCCGGTTTCTTCGATTTTACCTTGATTAAGCTGGAGCCGGTTTAACATAAAGGGCAGCAAGCCGTCTGTTTTGGGATTGGGAACAGGTAGGGAGTCAATATCATCTGCAGAACCAATAATTTTATGGGCATGGGGGAATTCATTTGCCGGAAAAATATTTCGAGTGCCAAAAGCGGAAGGTTCGGTGCACATCCCGTATTCAGACCAAAATCCCGGTAAGAAAATGGCTTCCGGGAAATCATTAATGGCTTTCAGATTGGCCTTTACCCATAGATCATCATTGGAAAAATAGTCAATAATCTTAATTCCGTACCAGTTTGGCAGCCAGGGACAATCAATGATGAAGGAAACTGGTAGAGGATTTAAAATTTCACCTTTGATAACCGTTTGCAGAGTTTCCCATTGTTGATCTGTCATATTTTGTTTCCTTATATTTATTTAATTTTTTATTTCTTGAGCTATGGCTTTTATATGTTCCGGAGTTGTACCGCAGCATCCACCAATAATATTGGCGCCACTGTTAATAAGTTCATTTACCTTGGAAGCCATGGACTGGGGTGTTTCTGGAAAAATGGTTTTACCATCTTTTACCACCGGATTGCCAGCATTGGCGTGTACAAGTATAGGGGTAGAAGAATCCATCTTTCTTATTTCACGAACAATATAAATCATTTGATCGAATCCCTTACCACAGTTTGCACCAATTATAGAAGCTCCAGCCTCTTTGACCGCAGGAACCATATCTGCGGGAGAAACACCCATCATGGTGCGGAAGGTTCCCTGTACGGTTTTTTCAAAGGTAAAGGTACAGGCAATTTCCAGAGTGGTAGCTTCTTTGGCTGCTTTAATAGCCAAGCAGGCTTCATCAATTGCAGACATGGTTTCCAGGCAAATGACATCCACTCCTCCTTTAGCAAGTGCTTTGGCCTGGGTGTAAAAACCTTTATAAAGCCTTTCTTCACTGATTTCACCCATCATCAGCATAGCACCGCTTGGTCCCATAGAGCCGAACACAAACTGGTCTATGCCGGCAGCCTCTCTGGATATAGCAGCTGCAGCTTCATTGATTTCAGTGGTTCGCTCTTGCAAACCATAATGTTCGAGTTTAATAGGATGTCCACCAAAACTATTAGTAAGGATTATATCAGCTCCAGCTTCTATATAACTTTTTGCTATCAAGAGTACTTTATCCCGATGGGTAATATTCCAAAGTTCTGGACATTCACCAGGCATTAAACCCTGCTGATGTAAAAAAGTACCCCAGGCTCCGTCTGAAACCAGGGTTTTGTTTTTTTCAATTGCTTCGATAACGGATTTCATTGTCTTTAAAAAAGATCTAATTTATTGGTTATTTTGTTGATAATAGCTTTCCGGCGGTCCCAGATAACTGGATTTTAATCCACCTGTATCTATTACCAATTTTTGAAGTACTACTCCGGGATCTACCATCCAGAATTTTAGAATGTGCTGTCCAGTTCTATCTAAGTGATGGGTAGAAACCTGGATATTGGTATTGGTTCGTACACTTTCCTCCCAATCTTGAAAGCTGAATCCGGCATGCATATTGATAATTTGAGGCTGTTTTTGATCAAAAGAAATCCCGTAATCTAAGCCCTGGCCATTAGGGAAATTAAGAGTGGGGGAGAGATAGGCGTTAACGGTCACCTCACCTGAGCTGAAGAAGTAAATGGAGTATTCCAGACAGGGACTGCTTCCCCCTGGAGTTTGATCCGGTGCAGTTATCGGAAAGGGAGTCAGGGAGGATAAGGTGCGTCCCAGATTGGGGATACACTGCCAGAAAATTGAATCATTTTCCACTTTATGGGTATAATGGGGTGCTTCCAGAGAAACATATCCATTGCTCTCCACAAAGCCTTTTATAGTTTCAGGTTTGGGGCTGCCCGGATTATAAACAGGAGCGTAAACGATACCTTGGTTTCCTTTTGATTGGGTAATAATTATGGGAACTTTCAGTTTTCCGCTTGGTACCTTTTCCCAGTCAATGCTTACCCATATGCGTTTTTCCAAATCTACTTGTCCATGGGGAGGTTCAATTTTAAGGCAAGATTTTTCAGCCTTTACTGAAAACAGGAAAGGAGTTTTCCCCTGGTTAAATAGGTCAATATAATATTTCTGTTTATTATAAGGATCGAATTCCGGAAGAACAAGTTCCTTTTTTGATTTCGGCCACCACTT
Source organism: uncultured bacterium (assembly GCA_964554015.1). GTDB lineage: Bacteria > Zhuqueibacterota > QNDG01 > QNDG01 > CAYUAG01 > CAYUAG01. The sequence continues at coordinate 39 of CAZKMO010000092.1, read as the reverse complement.
CTTCGAGCCCTGGACAGCTACTCCCATCTTGGCCGTATT
>CAZKMO010000091.1:8055-13762 GCA_964554015.1 uncultured bacterium | reverse complement strand
CTCAGTGGGTATTTCAAAAATCTCACTCCGCTTTTCAGGAGTTAATCTAATATTAAAATAATTTATCACCTTTAAAACAAGTTCCTTTTCCAGCCTGAAAAGTTCAGAAAGATTCCCTTCGTAATTTGCAATCCGGGGCATTAAATCAGTGGAAATTCCGAAAATATTTGCTTCCAAGATAACTTCATCGGTGGGAGTGATCATATAGGAACCATTAATAAGATTTCTGACCCCTAGTAGTTTTCCTACTCTGGTAAAATTCTCCTCTTTGGCAATGCCAGCAATACTGAGCTGAAGTTCATCCATGAGATAATTTAATCGTATTCTTTCTACCACTTTTAAATCATCAATCTGTGATAGATCCGTAATTATCATATCTGCCAGACCTTTTTGTAATGGCTGCCACTTGGGATCATTGCTTAAATTTATAAAATATAAAACAGCTAAACTTTGATCTGGTATATTTTCCAATGAGATACTATTCTCTCTTCTTATAGCTTCCTGTATCTCCACAGTCATCATTTGTCGTACAATATAATCCATTCTACTCAACATAGCGGCCCTATAAAAATCATCTTTATCTAATGTATAATAATTCCTATATACTGCCAACGCTCTTTGATTATTATCCATACTTTCATTAACCAGGCCCAAATAAAATAAAGCTTTCCCATACTGGGGATTTTTATTCAATACTAACCGCAATAATTTAGAGGCCGACTCATACCTTCCCATATACCAAAATAATGTACCAATTCTGGTATATATCTCTTCGTCATAATAAATGTATCTTTTACCATTCCGGACATGTGGTTCCAGCATAGAAATATATTCCCTTAAAGCCTGCCGATACTGTCTGTTTTGAACTAATTCTTCAGCGTCTCTAAACTTCGAGGTTGCACAACTTAATAAAATAAGGGAGAATACTACTACTATAATTTTTAATGATCTCACCTAACCCTCCCACTTTATTTTAACTTATCAGATAAAAGCTTAATTTCTTGTTCAGCCTGTTTATAATCCGGCTCAATTTTCAATGCTTTGATAAAACAATCTTTGGCTTCGTCATAATTTTCCAGATCACGATAGGTAATTCCTTTGGAAAACCAAATAACTGCATTTATATCTAATTTCTGACCCTTGGTAAATGTAGTTCGTTCATTTTCCCATAATTTCTCATCTATCCCTTTTAAAATTTTTTCACCCAGTTTCTGAACCAGGATAAGCAATTTTTTGGTTTTTCCAGTCACTTCTTCAGCTTTTACGGTTAATCCTGTTCTTACTTCAACCACGCGAGAATCTATTCTAATTTTATCATTCATAGTTACAATGAAACTACCAAAAACCAGATAATCTGCTCCCACAAGTTTACCAGCCTCCAAAGATTGATTATTAGTCATACCCGATTGGGACATTTTTAACTCATCTAAAATAGCATGCAATTTTTGGCGCTCAACAATCTTAACTGAATCAATTCCTTTTAATTCAGAAATCATCATCTCTGCAACCCCTGCTTCTAAAGGAGTATAATTTTCTGCATTGAATATACTATTATTATCAAAATCTAATACAGCTAAAGTTATACCAGCTGTGTATGCATACTCCTTTATAATAAGTATATGCAAAAATGAAAAAAATAATATTTTTCTTAAATTAAATTTATTAATAAACATAAATACTAATTTCACTGTAAAATACTAAATATCTATTTTTTATCAAAGCCTAATCAAGCAATTTTCATGCCTGAAATACATTAGAAAAAGAATAACCATTCTATATATCTATTTTAACTTAATTTATACGATCTTTTCAAAATGCATTAATTGCTACGATATTAAATAAATTGGATTGTAATGCACCACCAATCTTATTAATTTCTCATATTCTCAGCCACCGCTGCCACTTCCCTGAAAACTCGTATTAAATTACCACCCCATATTTTTTCTATTTCTGACTCAGTATATCCTCTGGCAAGCAGTTCTTGGGTTATTTTTCCGTAATCACTTCCATCCTGACAGTCCTGCAATTGTCCCCCGCCATCAAAATCACTACCAATTCCTACCTGATCGATTCCGGCTACCCTCACTATATAATCTATATGATCAACAAAATCCGAAACAGTTGGAAGAGTGGGAGGATACTTTTTATCCAAGGCGCGCCTTTCAGCCCGTACCCTGTTCCACTGCTGCTCAGTTAAATCAGAAAACTTATTATACTTATTTCTTAAACTGTGTAGGGCTTTTTCTCTTTCCGGATCAGGTTTGATTTCTTTGACATAGGAAGGAACCATACAAACCTGAATAACGCCATTATTTTCTGTCAGTTTCTTTAACATATTATCATCAAGATTTCTGGGACTGGAGCACAGTGCTCTCGCACAGGAATGAGAAGCGATGATGGGTGCCTTGGTTACTGCTATAACCTGGTAAAAGGACTCATCGGAAATATGAGAAACATCTATCATTATTCCCAATCGGTTCATCTCCTGAACTACTTTCCTCCCAAAATCACTTAATCCCTGGTGTTCCGGTGCATCAGTGGAAGAATCACAGATATCATTATTTTTGGTATGGCATAAGGTAATATATCGGGCTCCCAGATCATAGAACTTTTTTATTAGGGAGATGTCATTGCCTAGGGGATAGCCATTTTCCATACCTATGTAAACAGCTCTTTTTCCCTTTTTCTCAATTGCATAAGCATCAGCTGGTGTAAAGGCTAATTCCGCCTGTTCAGGATGCCCTTCAACCGCTTGGTGGATATGATTAAAAAGGAGCAGGGCTTGCTGCTTGGCTTTTAGATTACCTTCCGGAGTTCTGGGGCCCTGGGCTACAAACACGGCAAAAAAAACTGCATCCAAACCCCCTTTCTTCAGACGGGGAAAATCCACTTTGCTTATTTCTGAAGAATGAGCCTCACCAATATTCCAGTCCGGTCTGGATAACATAAGAGGGGTATCGACATGGGTATCAAGGGCTAAAACTCGTTCATGAATCGATTCCGGTGAACAACTAAACAGTACCATCAATCCAAGTAAAACTAGCTTACCACCTCTAATTGAATTCATATTGATACACCCCTTTTGGTAAAAAATTACCCTTGCTAGTTCACAGTACTATTTTGTATAAGGAAGAAGCACTGCATTAAAAAGAAGTTTATAACAACCCTGGGTTGAACCGCGAAATTGGGGATTGAAGGTAAACAATACAAGTTGACCCTTGCCTTTCTTCAACCAGACAAGAGCACTTTTTTCTGCTAATAACTTTTCGTTTTTACAGTATCCACTGAGTAAAATATCCCGTTCCGGGAAAATGGCAATGACCCGGCGGTCCATATCCCATTGCGGAACCGAGGTTTCAAAAACAGGCCGTCCCCGGAAAAATACTCCCACCTCATTCTTCATACCCCAGGTAAGAGGGTGCTGTTTGTTTAATAATATTCTCATCAAAGAGCCGGTACATTCCAAGCCTTTTTTATCCAGTTCTTCCGAAATATCCCGAACCGGAAGCTGAAATTCCTCTTTTTCATCTTTGCCCTTTTCAAAAGAAAGGATGCCTAAAAACAGACGAGATGATCTCCCCCAGGATATAATGTGTCCGCCTTTTTCTAAAAATATCAATAGATTTTCCATCCCTTCCTTGCCCATACCCTGAGAAAATTCTGGTGGATAACTGCTTAGATATTCTCTATTTTCATATTTGCGTTTCCCATCCTTGAGAATAGATTCATTTTCATCCGGGAAAATTATGAGGTCAAACTCTTTCCGCAAATCAATTTTCTCAAATTCACCGGGGCGAAGTACAGTATAGGGAAGTGAATAACTATCAAAAACATAGCGGGTCCAGCCGGCATCCATGTCATGAAAGAAAGTTTCAACCAAACCAATTTTGGGGACAGACATTTTTCCCATCTCTAGAGAAAGGCTTTCTTTAATATATAGGGGCGGAACATTCGATCTCCCAATTATACTGTTTAAAGTATTATGGTTACTTGTTGTTCTTTTAATTAAAAAACTGCCCGCAGGTATAATAGTATCCTCAATTTTAATACCATCCTTAAGTCTGTAGACCTCCAATCCTTTTTGTTCAGCCTGGAAGGCAGTTTTAAAACTTTCATTATTATTAACCGTAAAAATCACTGCTTGGTAATCTTCAGGAATTGTATTATCCAAAGAAAACTGCTTGTCGATCAAAACCAATAATGATTCCAATTTTTCATCTCTGGTTCCCATTTCATAGGCTTCTACTCCCCTATGCAGCGGCAGGGACCAGCTGGTAATATCATAAGGTCTGATCAATTTGCCTCCCGGAGTATAATGTCTTTCCGGAAATATTTGTTTTTCCATAACCTCTTTTATAAAGGGACGGAAGGCCTGGGCCAGAGGAATCACCACATCCCCCTTTTTAAAGAATCGCTCCTCCAGTGATTTGTCCTGGGATAAGGAATACACCAAAATCCCGTGCTCTTTCATTAAATTAACCAATGCCACCATTTCACTTTGATCATGCTGCATCCGGGGAAGAATATAGTAATAGGGAGGAGTATTCCTGCCCAGTTGGACTTCCTTCTTACAAAGGTCATTTCTCATTTCCAGTATTTCTTGACGATGCAGAGAAGCAGTGTTAATAATAGCCCTGGTGGAAACAATTTCATACTGTACAATATCAGGTAATCCCCATTCTCCTCCTGGCCAGGGATCGGGCATATTTATACTTTTTTTATACTCGGCCAATCCCTTCCCCCGCGCTTGAAGTTCATTCGGTTCAATATATATGGGAGTGGCACATTTGGCACTTGCACACTCGGTAAGCATGCCTATTACATTCTTCCATATACAAGTCTCCGTGGATCCGGGCCAGTAATCATCAAAAGCATAACGCTGGGTAACTCCCTTTAATCCCTCTTTAGTCATTTCCTGAATCATATTTGATCCGAATATCCCAGTCCAGTTCCAGATCTCTGCCGGAACATTTTCCGCAATGGGATCATTCATAGGGGGAACAAAATATCGCGGTCCAGTGGAACCCATCTGATGCTTTTCTATCATAACCTGGGGATACCAATCTGTACTAAAAATACGGGAAATAGCTTGATTATCCTCCTGGGTAAGGCTCACAAAATCACGATTAATATCATGCCCTACATACTTATGATATAAACCCGGCATTGATGAACCTTCATATTTTGTATTCTTGTATTTTCTGTAATTATGTACCACCATATCCATTCCATCCGGATTATGACAGGGAACCATCATATACACAACATTATCGAGCATTGTAACTTTATCCGGATCCCCACTACTTATCCATTCATAGGCAATTAAAGGGGCAGATTGGGAGGGCCCCACTTCATTCGAATGCATGGATAGGGTGGCCAGAAAAAATACTTTTCCCTTTTCAATAAGCAAATTCCTTTCTTGGCCGGGAATATCCGGATCCAGCGCAAGTCTCCGGTTAATCTCTTTTAATTCTTCCAAATTTTTAAGATTCTCCTCTGAAGATATAAAGGCAATATACATCTTCCTTCCTAAAGGAGATTCTCCGATCTCTATAAGTTTTAACTTGGAAGAAGCCTTATCAAGATTAACTAAATAACTGATGAGTTCTTCATAATCAATTAAATGTCTATCTGCTCCAGGTTGAAAACCAAAAAAATTTTCCGGGGGAATGATGGTCTCATCAGCCCAGCATATGGAACAACAACC
>CAZKMO010000091.1:0-8045 GCA_964554015.1 uncultured bacterium | reverse complement strand
CCATAAAAATCAATAAAGCATATTTATATCTTTTCATAGTATTCTTCCTTATAAATATTAGTGAGAAGGTATTAAGCAGATAAACTGTAATGTATCCTGACCTTTATTGATAAAGCAATGCTCTTCCTCTGGAGGCACAAAAATAGCGGTTCCCGGCTTTATGAACACCTCTTTGCCTTCTTTACAAACCACACCTTCTCCCTTGATGATAAAAACTTCATGTTCATGTTTATGAGTATGAAGAGGGGTTTTGCCTCCGGGCTCAATCTCAAAAAAACGCATGGCAAAGTTTTCCGCTCCGTCTTCCGGTGAAATTAACCAACGGATAGTTACCTGCTCTGCTCCCATATCATCAACTTCTGTAGGAGTAATCTCCTCATAATGCAGAATCTTCATGATTAATCCCTTCTAATTATATTAATAAAAATATAATTGAAAGTACAAAATTATGATTTTAAAATCAAGTATATTAATAATAAAAATGAGAGGCTAGCCATTGTCTTGACTAAGACAACGGCTAGCTAAAAAAAGGAGGAAATGAGGAAAGGAATAATTGAGATTATGTATCTCATTTTATTCAATTTAAATAATAGCAATAATCGTACCAAGACTATATAACCTGCTTTAATTACTTAATTTGACTTAAATTATCCGGGGGAACGATTAATTACCTAATAACTGATGATGGACATAATTTGCCCATTTCCCCTTCAATATGTACAATTTTTCCCACCTAAAATAGTTTATTTAATTTATTGTATATTTCTTATAATAATTTTATTATATTAAATAATCGTAAAGCTTTGGAGCGCAAATTTTTAACTGATCCCTTATTTTGAATAATAAAATCACTTTTTTCAATTTTCTGTTCAACCTGCATTTGGGCATTGATCCGATCCTTTATCTCCTTCTCAGTCCACCCCCTATCCCGCTGAAGCCATTTGATTCTTAAAGGCAGAGGAGCATAAATGGTAACAATATAATCAAATAATGATTCGACACCCAATTCAAAAATAATGGCCATATCTACAATAATTATTTTTTTATTATTTTTAATTCGAATTTTATTAATAGATTGATTTATTTCCCGAAACAGTGGTTTTTGCATAACTGCATTTAATTGTTCTAAATATTTTTTATCAGCAAACACCAGCCGCCCCAGTTCTCTCCGCTTTAAATTATCATTGCTATCAAAGACCTGTGCCCCGAATTTATTCTTGAGTTTATCATGAAGATCCTTACGGTGATCAATTAATTCCTTGGCTACTTTATCAGCATCAATAACATAAGCTCCTAACTTTTCAAGTTCATGGCAGAACAAACTTTTACCTGAACCAATACCACCTGTAACACCAATAACCAATTTCACCTCGTATGTTAAATATATAAAAATCCGTATATTATATCTTTTGATAATTTCTTAATAATTTTTTACATTGTCAAGTAAAATTAACATTTTATATACTGGCTCAATTATTGCATAAAAAATAAAACACAATATTTAAGGTATGGTTGCATTTTTCATTAGGGAGCGTAAATTTTATGTAAGGTAAAAAAGTATATTTATAACTATATAAAAATATTATATTTATAATATTAGGAAAAAAACAAGAAAAAAGATTGATTGGTTAACAAATAATATCAAGCAATAGTAACTGGTAGAAATAAATACAGTATGACTGAAAATCAGCAAGTATAATTTTTGGTATGCTGTATATTGGAGATAGGGGATGAAAGCTTATAAATTCGTTATACTTTTTATTTTAATGACAAATAATCTTATCTGGGCTTCTGTTAATAATGATGCCGACTGGATAGTAGAGATATCTAATACAACCATAAAAAATAATCCTGATCCATCCCGATTAGGTTGGTATTGGGGTGATGGTATTCTTATGTACGGGATCTGGAAGGCATACTGGTATACAGGTAAATCGAAATATTTCAACTATATAAAAAATTATGTCGATACCTATGTTGATGAAAATGGTGAAATCACGGCATATTATAATAATGATGCCTGGGTTAACAGGGTCACCCCGGCAATATTACTTCCTAAATTATATGAAACGACTCACGACCAGAGATATTTAAATGCAGCCCTAATCGTAGCAGACTATTTATTCAATACCTGCCCCAGAGTTGATAATACCATAGTCCATACAAATGATGATCAACTTTGGATTGACACCGTATATATGATATGTATTTTTCTAGCCCAAATGGGTAAACTAACTCAGGAAGATGTATATTTTGACTTTTCTGTCGATCAGCTTTTATATCATGCTGAAAAATTACAGGACCCGGTTACTAAACTATTCTACCACGGATGGGATCAAGATGGTTCTGCAGTTTGGGCTGATGACATAACTCATACTTCTCCCTGTTTTTGGGCAAGAGGAAATGGATGGGCTGCCATGACCTTTGTTGAAATTCTTGATGTGCTCCCTGATTCACATGCTAAAAAGGGGATTTTAATCAGTATGTTTCAGGAATTTATAGACAATATCATTACCTATCAGGACAGCAATACGGGGTTATGGTTTACAGTTATGGATAAAACTGATTATACGGATAATTATACTGAAACATCGGCATCCGCCATGTTTACTTACAGCATTAAAAAAGGAATCCAAGATGGATATTTATCTTCAGTTTATCAAGCATCTGCAGACCTGGGAGACCAAGGAGTACGATCAAAATTGTATATTACACCCCAAGGATATACGAATGTATATGAAATATCGGAAGGTACAATTGTTGGTGACTATGATTATTATGTATCCAGACCGTTAAGAAAAAACTTAAACTTTGGAGTTGGTGCTGCCTTATTGGAAAAAACTCTTTTCCGTACCCTCTCTCCACCTCAAAAAGTATCAAATATTCAAATAAGTCATGAAAATGACAAACTAATCTTCAATTGGGATCCAGTAAATTTTGACATAGAAAACAAACCAATATTCACCGATGAATACATTTTATACAAATCATCTTCAGTTAATTTTGCCCCGGGAGAGACTGATTCACTATCCCTTGCAATGAATACTCACTATGAGGATTCACTGATAACGGGTCATATCGAAAATCCGCAAAGCAATATCTTTTATTGCTTAAAAGCAAAAAACACTCATGGTATACTCTCCGCATCCTCTGATATTTATGGTGAATATGATTTTCAACTTACCACAACCAATACAACAGACTTTAATGAAATTGCTTTACCCATATTTGCTAGCGATGTAATTTCAGCAAAAAATTTAATGAATAAACTGGATAACATTAACTCAATCGCTCTTTGGGATGCCTCTACTCAGGGGTATAATCAGTATGTCCCGGATCTCGATTTTTCAAATTTTACTATAGAAAGAGGTGCTCCCTTACATGTAAATGCCGAAAATAACGGCATTGTAACCCTGGTGGGAAAAGTAGCAGACAGAAGCTATCAATTATCCACCACTCAAACCACAAATTTCAATGAAATTATGCTCCCTCTGGATAAAACCGAAATAAAGACCGCAGCTGAATTAATGGCAGCTATACCTAATTGTGATAATGTAGCCAGATGGAATAATGTAATGCAGGGGTATGAACAGTATATACCCGGATTATCATACACCAATTTCGAGGTAAAACCAGGATACCCCTATCACATTAGTGTCACCGCAGAAACTATCTGGCCGGATAATATAATCCCCAAAAAAATCAATGACACCGCCCTAAAAACTATTCAAAATAGCGGAAGCAAGGCACCTCATACTGTATATGGAAAACTTCCTTATCCGGAAACAGATATTGTTCATTTTTCTGCTTTTCTTGATACCCACCCCGCCGAAAAGCTTGAGGAAACCTCACCTGGCTGCAGTCTCCATAATGAACACTGGATTATTCAATGTGCTTCCTTTGCCTCCAAATGGAAAGCAGGTAATATATTGAACATTAATTTCTATGACTTATATTATAACCTAATAAAACATATTGAAATTGAATTGACCTATAAACCAATAGATTCATTTACTATAGGACAGTCCAAAAATCCAGCCTATATCATTTTACAGAATTATCCCAATCCTTTTAATCAAAAAACAAACATAGAATATCAAAACAATCAGGATAGTCATATTACCATACAAATTTTTAATATCAATGGTAAACTGGTTAAAACCTTAACCAATTCATATCATATTGCAGGATCTCATCTGGTTACCTGGGATGCGAAAAACAATTATGGGGAAGACGTTTCCACTGGAGTGTATGTTGTAAAAATGGTGAGTAAAAATACAAACATTACAAAAAAGATAATACTGATTAAATAAACTGATAATATATATGAAAAAAATTAATCTAAAATTTTTCACCTTCTTATCAATAATACTGCTAATAGGGCTGTTTTCTCTACCATCTGCTGCTCAGGTTCCTCATACTGTGTATGGTAATCTTCGCTACTCAAATAATGAAATACCAAATTCAATAAATTTTTCTGCTTATATTATAACCCGTCCCCTTGATTCTCTAACAGTTACAAGTATGCATTGCGGTTATAATAATACATCTGGCCAATGGTATATTCAATGTGCTGAGTTTAATTCTTCCTGGTCTCCCGGAGAATCACTTATAATTGAATTCAATGATGGCAACATATCCACTGGCGCCGATACAGTACAACTGTCATCAGATCCCTACGACAATGCCGATACGGCTACTATTTATAAACCATTTCGTCATATTGTAATTAAAACCACACCACCCGATTTAAATTTTACTGTTGACGGAAAAGAATACAACCATGAAAATATTTTTAAATGGGAACAAGAAAGCTCTCATACACTGTCCATCGCTGATGTTCAATATGAAGGTGCAACGATTAAATATGATTTTGAAGCCTGGAATAATGGGGGCAAACAAACTCAAAAATATGTAGTATCAACTTCTGATGATACTCTTATTGCTCTATGTAAAACTAATTATTTACTCGAATTACATTCCAAGCATGGAAATCCTGAAGGAGAAGGATGGTATCATAAAAATGAAACCGCTTTTATCTCAATACAATCCCAGGAGATAATTCAAAAAACCAAATATTTGTTTAACTACTGGTCAGGGAATCTGTCCAGTACAGATACATCCCTAATCATTACCATGGATACACCTAAATCATTGACGGCATACTGGAGTATTCAACATTATCTTACCCTAAATTCATCCCATGGCAACCCTCAGGGAGAAGGTTGGTATAATAAAAATTCTCAGGCAAACTTTTATGTGACTACTCCGGACTTAAAAGGAAGAACCAGATATATTTTTCAAAGTTGGTCAGGGGATTATTCCGGCCAATTTTACAACGCAACCATATTGATGGATACTTCCAAAACCATCCAGGCTGGATGGAACACTGAATACTATCTGACTCTGGGGAAAAATCCTGATCTGGGTGGCACCATTATTCCTTCTCCTCCGGGTCTGTGGATAGAGGAAAATGAACAAATCCAAATATCAGCTACGCCAAAAACAGCGTATGTGTTTTCCCAATGGACCGGAGATATAGAAATCACAGAAAATCCTACTTGGCTGAATATGACCACACCTTTGGATGTTACTGCAGAATTCTTAAAAATTGTTGACATAACCATTACAACCAATCCTCCGCAACAAACCATTATTATTGATGGAATAGAATATACAGCTCCCAAAACCTTCAAATGGGTAGAATCCACTATCCATTCTATAACAGTTAAATCTCCGGTATATACTGAAAAAGATACCAGATATATTTTTGATTCCTGGAGTAATGGAGGAGCAATAAATAAAAATTATGTGGTTTCAGATCAGAATGAAACTATCATAGGTTCGTTTAAAAAACAGTATCATCTCACGGTTGATTCAGACCATGGGTACCCCAAAGGAACTGGCTGGTATGATATTAATACAGAAGCTAATTTTTCTGTTACCAACCCGGATATTCAGGGAGCCATCAGATATATTTTTAAGGAATGGAGTGGAAATTACTCTGGAACAAATCCTTCCAGTTCCATTATAATGAGTAGCCCTAAAACTGTATCCGCAAGCTGGGAAGTTCAGTATTATTTATCGGTGAGAAACTTAGGGCATGGAATTGTAACCGGGGAAGGGTGGTATGATCAAGGTCAGACTGCCACCTTTTCCCTATATGCAACCAATGTATCGGAAGGAGAAGGTACCCGTTATATATTTTCAGGTTGGGAAGGTACAGGTGATGGCTCCTATACCGGAGAAAATCAATCCCACTCAGTAGTAATGAATAATCCTATAATAGAAAAAGTGGAATGGATATTACAATATTTTCTTTATACTCAGGTCAATCCTGCCCTAGGCGGGAATATCTCTCCCGCTCCTCCCGGGAATTGGTATACTGTAAATGAAGAGGCTGAAATCACAGCCACCCCGGCGCCTTCCTATAAATTTCTTTTCTGGACTGGAGACATCTTAGGTACAACCAATCCCAAAACCAGAATCATAACTGAGCCCACTTCTGTAACTGCTAATTTTTCCCAATTAATTGAAGTAACCATAAATACCAATCCTGCCGGTATTACTTTTACCGCTGATGGGGAAAAATATACTTCCCCCCATAAATTTACCTGGACCAAAAATTCCACTCATACCATTGCAGCAGATTCCATATTCTCGGTAAATACCGGAATACGATATATCTACAACCAATGGAATCATGGAGAGCCCAGAGAACATGTATTTACGGTACCGGATGATAACACAATTATTACCGCTGATTATAAACTGCAGTACTATTTGGCTATCGATTCCGATGAGGGAAATCCTAAAGGGCGAGGGTGGTACTTTAACGGGGCCAAAGCTGAATTCTCAGTTGATGAATTTACTATCCAAGGATTTACCAAAAAAACATTTAACCGGTGGACCGGAGATTTTATGGGTTATTCCAACTCCGGAACTGTTTTTATGAACAGACCGAAAATCATAATTCCAATATGGGATACTGAATACTTTATTGAAATCATCTCAGATTATGGCACCACCACAGGCCAGGGATGGTATCCAAAAGGCACTCCGGTAACATTTTCAGTCAGTCAAGCTGTGCAAACCTTAGGAGACACAATAAAGCATATCTTTATTCAATGGAAGGGAACGGGTGATGGATCCTATACCGGAACCAATATGACCTATACCCTAATTTTAAATAATCCTATGATCGAAAAAGTAGTATGGGAAACAAAATACTTCTTATCCACCTCAATAGAACCAGAATCTGCAGGGAAAGTAACTCCTGCACCTCCGGGAGCATGGTTTAATAAGAATGCAGTGGTTAATATCAGTGCTACTTCCAAAAATGAATATTTCTTTTCACATTGGTCAGGAGATATCGAAAATGAAGTAAATCCCGGCACTATAAGTATGGACAAACCCAAACAAATAAAAGCAATCTTTGGCTTACCGACTGGAATTATTATTGATACCAATCCAACCGGTTTGAAATTTACAGCAGATGATATCGAATATACAGCACCCCACACCTTCGATTGGACTGAACAGTCCAGTCATACTTTATCTGTTCCTTCTCCTCAAGATCCCCAAGCCTACTATTATTATGAATTTTCTTCTTGGAGTAATGGAAAGCCACAACAACATATATATACTGTTCCCAGTAATAAAGACACTATCACTGCTAATTTCCAACCCTATTGTTACCTGACGGTTTATTCTTCCTACGGCACACCTCAAGGGAGTGGATGGTATAAAAAGGATACCCAAGCTCGCATTTTCCTCAATAAACAGATTGATCCCGATCCTGAGGATCAATCCCGGAAAATATTTTATCAATGGGAAGGAGATTATTCCGGCACTGATACTCTGGCCTATATAACCATGGATTTTCCCAAAACAATTAACGCCAGTTGGAAAACACAATACTATGTGGAAGTAGTCTCAGAGCGAGGAGTAACCTCTGGACAAGGTTGGTATACAGAAAACACAACCGCTCATATTGGAGTTAGTACACCCATTACCATAGACAGCACCAGCCGCTACAGCTTTTC
>CAZKMO010000090.1:0-14023 GCA_964554015.1 uncultured bacterium | reverse complement strand
CATCCCCGAATGTTTCCCTGCCAGATACATGCAGGGACAAGTTAATCGGGGATCCTCCCTGCAACCTCTTCTCCTGGATTCCCGCCGGAGTTTATCCCGTACTTGATACGGGGCGGGAATGACAAAACTGGAGATCTGTCAAAATCAAAGTATCTGTTTCTTATGACTCTGGGTGTTTTTATAATACTTATAACTTATAACTTATAACTAATTTTAATGTATCCCTAACTGGTCACATATACCTTTCCCTGAATAATTTTATGGGCCGGCTTTCCCTGAATCATTCTCTCTCTGGCAAATTGTTCTCCGCAAACAGGACATCGTAAATCACCCTTGGTAAAATCATGTTTTATTTTATTCCTGTAACATTTTACCAGGAATCCGTTCCCGGCTTTATGATACTTGTACAAAAGAGTATTGCAGTGAGAGCAAAATATTTTTATGGTTTTATAGGTTGTCATATTACTTAAGACGGAGAGATAAGCTCACGATTTATTTTTTACCTCTGGTAAATATTCTTTAAAGGTTTCCCCGTAAATGTCCCAGACAGTTACAAATAAAGCTGCAATGATGGGTCCAATAATAAAACCAACAATTCCAAAAAGGCTGATACCACCTATAGTGCTGAACAGTATCAATAGTTCATGCATTTTAGTATCCCTGCCCACCAGGATGGGACGGAGTAGGTTATCCACACTGCCAACTAATAATCCGCAGAAAATAAACAAACCAATAGCTTTTGCAAATTGCCCGGATGCGACCAGGATTATAACCGCCGGAAGCCAGACCAGGGTTGAACCCACAATAGGAATAATTGACAAAACCGTCATAATAGTTCCCCAGAATAATGCTTCCTTAATTCCAATAACCCAGAAAGCAAGTCCTGCCAATCCTCCTTGAATTACTCCGATGACCAGAGTTCCCTTGATGGTGGCCCGGGTAACCGAGGTGAATCTTTTCAGTAATCGTTTTTCATCCTTGTCGGTTAAGGGCAGATAGTAGAGAATTTTATTCAGGATTACACCGCCATCTTTTAGGAAGAAGAACATTGTATAGAGAAAAGTGAAAAATAAAAAAAAGAAATTGACAGTGGAAAGGGTAGCGGATGATAATTTATTAAATAAAAAGGTACTTATTTTATTTATAATTATACCTGCTTTTTCTAATATAAAGTTTTGATAGGCACTTATAGAATCATAAAAAGGCAGGGATTGAAACATTTGATCAAAGGTGCTGGGCTGCTCAATCCATTTGCTTATCCAGGGCTGTACGGATTGACTGATTTTAATAGCTTGTCCAGCCACAATTCCCAGTAAACTCAACAGAGGTATAAAGATAATAAAAACAATGAGTAATAAGGTTATACCCGCACTGAGATTTTTTCTTCCTTTGGAGATTTTTTTAAAAAATTTATAGAGAGGCTGAAACAGGGCGGAAAATATGCCTGCCGTCAGGATAACAATAATAAAGTGACGGATCATTGATATAAAGAAAAATGATATAATCAGGGTAACCAGCAGTAATATTATTTGGTTTATTTTATTTTGATCCATGCTGTTCTCCTGTTGATTGACTGGTAATATCAATTATTATCAAGAATTAAAAGTCGTACTCTACGGTTTTTTTTCACCTCCGGAACACCGATGTCTATTCCTTCCCACGGAGACCGTGGGAAGGAGGTGGATTGAGTAAGCAGAGAACTCGATTTGATTGATCATAGAGCAATTGATTTTTATTGTATAAGCAACATTTTTTTTGTTTCCACAAAATTATTCCCTACTTGTAATTTGTAGAAATATATTCCACTTGAAAGTTTGTCTGCATCAAAATTAACGGAATAAGTGTTTGCATCCTGAACTTCACTCACTAAGGTTTTAATTTCTTTTCCAACTATATCATATATTTTCAAACTGACAAAATTTGAATGTGATATGGAATATGAAATTTTGGTTATTGGATTAAAGGGATTTGGATAGTTTTGGAATAATTTGTATCCTTCAGGTAAATCCATACCTGTTTGAAGACCCGTAATATTGTTATAATTAAACTTAACAGCGAAGGCATCAGAAATACCTCCTGAATATTCAGTTACCGGAGATCCCCAGGATTGATGGCTTTCACCTGCAATATAAATATTACCGCTATTATCTACTGCGATACTTCTGCCAAAGCTTCTTGAGGACCATGTTGTATCTCCAATAAATGTATGCCATTGTATTACGCCGCTGCTATTCAGTTTTGTAGAAAATGCATTTGTAATTCCCTTATGAGGCTTTACCGGCAAGTCCCAGTTCGCATTGCTGTAACCCACAATATAAATATTTCCGCTGCCATCCACTGCGATACTTTCACTAACATCACTATCTCCGGATCCCAAAAAGGTGTTCCAGCGTAATACACCGTTACTATCCAGTTTTGCAGTAAATGCGTCCCAACTACCACTGTAATCACGTATTGTCGAGCCCCAATTTGCATCGCTGTAACCAGTAATATAAATACTACAGTTTTTGTCTAAGTCGATTCCTAAGCCTCGTTCTTCGTAATTATTCTCTGATGAGCTGCCCATAAAAGTGTTCCATTGTAATATACCACTGTTGTTTAGTTTTGCGACAAATATATCACTAATACCTCCGGCATATGTGTTTATCGGAGATCCCCAAGATTTGCTGTAACCTGTTATAAAAATATTACCTTTATTATCTAAAACTATGTCTTCGCCTTCATCCCAACTATCCCAGAAAGTACCTCCATAAAACGTGTTCCATTGTAACACACCACTGTTATTGAGTTTTGCGACAAATATTTCACTAGTACCTCCAGCGTATGCGTTTATAGGATTACCCCAGTCAGACGAACTGGAGCCGGTCACATAAACATTACCATCAACATCTACAACAATTCCATAGCCCGCATCATTACTGGTACCTCCCAAAAACGTGTTCCATTGCATTACTCCACTGCTATTTAATTTTGCAATAAAAACATCCCAATTTCCATACTCAGCTGCATGAGGGTTTATGGGCGAGCCCCAGTTATACATACTGTAACCAGTAACATAAACGTTACCGCTGTTATCCACGGCAACACTCCGGCCATCATCCCAGCCTCCAGTTCCCATAAATGTGTTCCATTGTATTATGCCATTGTTATCTAATTTTGCAACGAATACGTCTTCATCTTTAGTAAAACCGTTTACTGGAATTCCCCAGGTTGTTGTACTTTGACCCACAACATAGATATTACCATTACTATCAATAGAAATATACTGACCTCTATCAATCCCTGAACCACCCATAAATGTGTTCCACTCCCACAATGTGTTATTGGTGCTGGTCTTGGCTGCAATATCTGGTCTGGATAATAAAAACATAAGACTTATTAAGAAAAGTAAAATAATTATTTTTTTCATTCTTTTCCTCTTATTTTTTTTGTTGTATAGCATTACTCCCAAATCAAGCTTGTCTTCAACCCTGTGCCGAGCATATTTCAATATTGATTGGTGGATTGTTTCACACGTTTTTTTATTTAGGTTACATTCGGGACACCATACGCATACGTTTCTTAATTACTTACCACGCCAGCTGAGAATCAGTTCGCAATAACCTTTGTCGTCCTCTATTGGAATTTTAAATTTCGCACTAACATTCTTTGCATCGGAAATCTCCAATGCCTTCCGGTAAAAACCAATAATGGATAGACCTATCAATCTATGCTGCTTAGAAAATCCCGTATACCTTATAATGGCTTGACCAGGACTCGGTATAGTTACCGTGATATCTACTCCTCGAAAATATGTCTGATGAATAATAGAAAGACGATTGAGCACAAATTGAGGTGATCCAAGCTTGATAAACACTTTATATATCCCCTTCAACTGATGCTCGATCAATGTTTCTGACCGCTTTATTAATTCTTGTTCATTTCCTTGTGCCGTTATTTTTATATCCATTTCCAGGAATTCAACAAAGGCATCTAAAGGATACCATTTCATGGGGAGAATGTACTCACGGTTAAAAATTTCTCGTGTTTCTCCTTTTAATTGATCAATAATAGTGTTGTAGGTTTGATTCCCAAATCGCGACTTAATAGCGTTAATAGAATCATTCAACACCGATCCTTTGATTTCTATCATATTGGTTTCCTTTCTTGATAACAGTAGATTAATACTCGTTCCCACGAGACTGTGAGAAGGAGTTGAAATAAAACTCCTATCAGAAAAAAAATTATTTCTTTTTACTCGATTTCCCGATGGCCCTCGATATTCATCGTGGGCCTCTTTGGGGGAGGGATATCCATCCCGCTGGGTTGGGCAGGGAAAATCCTACTTTATACGCCCCCAAATATTTGCCCTTGACAAAAATTAATGCTATTTCAAACTCATAAATTTTCTTTTCTAGCGAAGGAGTTCTTCACCTTCGGCATTTATCTGTGAGGTGAAGAACACTCACAGAGCGGAACCCGTGTCCATTATTTGGTCATGTGCTTTTATTATCCCTATGTTTATTTATTTTTTAAAGACTTACATGGGGAGTTCCGGGATATTATTTTTCAATTGCCAGTCTTAATACTAAAAATGCAGATACGATAGTTATTGGTGTGAACACCAGTTTCTCAATAGATGAACTGGATGCCAGATTCCCTGCTGTATTGAGAACCAGGTACCCAAAGATAATCCAAAGAAGGATAGTAATTATTCTTTTGAATTTACGAATTTTGACATAGCCGATTTTTACGGCGATTATTATGGCGAAAAGCACTGTAAAGATGAGAGAGAGGGTTTCGAGGGTGCGAAGGCTGGATCCTGAGATGTCAGCCTGGCCACCCCACACCATACTAGACGGTAAAAGATTGAGTAAAACAAGGATATGAAAAACCGCCAGCAGTCCGAAGATGATCAGAAGCATATTACCAGCAAGTTTTGCACTTATTAGTCTTTTCATTTTTAACACCAATCAAACAAGATTGTATCCCTAAACATTTTTATAGAGCAGTCTAACGACGGGTAAGTATGATTATAAATATTCATTTTTTCTGTTGTAATGCGGCGTTTCCAAACCAGGCAGGGGACAAGCTTCAGTCAGTGTATTATAAACATGACCTGCAGGTCGTGTTTATAATAGATCAGGAATACTCGACCTCAACTCCGATATGAAAACGAGTAATAAAGGGTTTTTATTCGACAACCTCTAATATCAAATTATGATAATTACAATATTGTTTTACTTCATTCACGATCTCTTCTGGTGGTAAAGACAAATTATTATAATCTTTTTGCCAGCATCTCTCTAACCAACTTCGGCCTACCCAGGTGATTACTTCGCCTTCCTGTAATCTATTGAGAATTAATTTCAGGGAGTCTAGGTTGTCTGTAACTAAATTACCTGATATTACCTCATCATATGATTTTAGTCTATTGGTACCTGTTAAAATTGAATATTCCCATTTATTTTCGTTCGGCCAGCTATATAGTTCCCAGCCCTTCATGGAACGTGGTAACATTGTCCATGCATTTTCATGCGGACTTATTGGGGTTTTATCTTTTGTACATTGGAATAATAACAGAATAAAAATAAATATTGAAATACGTTTCATAGTTCCTCCAAATCTTAGAAAGGTTTTTTTCTTGTTCATACACTCTCAGATCATGGGAATGAGATGAAAGTTTTAATTAAAAATCTATTTCTTTTTACTCGATTTGGCAGTTTTTCTTTTTTTTGTCTGGATTAAGGAAAACTCAGAGCCGAATTGCGCAAAGAACTCTACGCTGAATCCTCGCAGGGTATAGGAAACCGGAAGCAAAACCACCGAGCTGATATAAGGAAGAACTAATAAAACAAATCCTAGACAGCAGGTAAAAAAGCCAAAAACAACTATGAACATCAAGAGTACTATATGAATTACAAACAGTAATAAACCAAAAAGTATGAAATAAAGCAGATGCCGGGAAAGAAGAGGCAGAAATTTATTCCAGGCCTGGAGGGCGGAAAGGTTATGTTTATACATAAGGGGAACAATGAAACTGTCCACCAGCATAACTATAAAAGCAATTATAAAAATTAATAAAACTCCCAGAAGGACCATTCCTACTATGGTCATCAAGGGAATATATTCAGAGAAATGGGTTTCATATATGCCTTTGGTTAGGGACAGACACTGGATTAAAAATAAAATAAATATAAAAGAACAGATCAAACCGAAACAAAGACGCCATAAAAAAAGAGAATTACCCTGTTTTTTGAAATCATACCAGGATTTTACCACTTGGGCTCTATCATGCATAACATTATCCAGAAACATAAATTTCCCTCGCGAACTCAGCCAGGTTAACAATAGTATTAGGGCAATAATACACAGAATTCCCATAAATATAAGAATTGCCCAGCCAGTATTATTCATAAGCCAGTTCCAGGCAGTATGAGGAAATTCAAAGAACTTATCGAAATCATTATAATCCTTATGAAAACTGCTATTCACTTTATTACCCCCATTATAACCGTCCATTAAACCGGCTAAAAAGGCGGTAAATCCCACTACAAACCATTTTTTAAGGTCAAAAGGTTTGAAAAGTGCCTTGGTCATTCTTTTCCAGGCACGTGATAAAGGATCCATGTAGGTAATTTTCATATTTGTTTCCTTCCTAAATAGATTAATTTTTTTTTCGATTAGAAAAAGAATTCTTATCGTAATAATTGATATTTAAAAATATAATAAATTTTAGTATTTATGTCAATACGGATGAAATTAATAAATAATTATATTTTTATTATTTTGCTTGACATTTAATCAAACAATTAGTAATCTTAAATTCAGTTCTTAAAAAATTATATTAAAAATAATAAATAGGAATCTAAAAAAGTTATTTAATTTTTTAGATGGGAGTGAATAATGAAGTTTTTAAATAATGCTGTTACCTTGGAAAATATTAAAGAAAATCAGGAAATTGTATCTTTTTTTGTGGTAAGAAAGTCTGAGTTACGAATGACTAAAAATAATAAACCATATTTACATCTAGAATTGGGAAATGCTACTGGAAGAATCGGGGCAAAATTATGGGAAGAGGCTGAGACTTACTATGCTAAGGTAGCTGAAGGTAAAATAGTTAAGATAAAAGGAATAGTTGAATTATTTAAGGAAACCAAACAGCTGAATATAAAAAAAATTCGTCTGGCTAAAAAAGAAGATAAGGTGCAGTCCCAAGATTTTATTCCTCATTCCCGAAAAAACATTGATACATTATGGGAAAAAATGGAAGCAAAGATTGCTTCTATCACCAATCCGCATTTAAAAAAGCTGATTGATAAAGTATTATATGAAAATAATTGGGCAGATAAATTCAAAACAGCTCCGGGTGGCAAGCTCTGGCATCATGCTTATATCGGCGGGCTTTGTGAGCATACTCTCTCGGTATGTGAAATATGTGAAACCATGAGTACCCTTTATCCGCATTGTAATCGTGATCTTCTAATGACTGCTGCTCTGTTACATGATATTGGTAAGATTGATGAATATGGATATGAGAAGGGATTTATAGATTTTACCGATCAGGGAAGACTCTGGGGACATATTTCCATTGGCGCCCAGCTGGTCAGAAAAGCTATCGAAGGAATAGAAAAAGAATCCTCTTTTCCCCTGGAATTGAAAAAAAATTTAATTCATTTAATTCTGAGTCATCAGGGTGAATATGAACATGGATCGCCTGTGCTGCCCCAAACCATGGAAGCAATAATTTTGTATTATTCTGATGAAATGGATTCCAAAGCCAATGCTTTCCAGCATATTATTGAACGGGATACGGAGCCGGGTAAACGCTGGAGTAAATACATTCATTTAATAGATCGTTTTTTGTATTTGAATCAAGGAGAAGATGAAAGGGGTGAGGAGTAGGAGGGATTGGAGTGGTGTTTAGTATTACTATCATCAGGATTATCTATTGGTCTACAGTCATGGATTTCGTTGTTTTATAGAAGTATTTTATTGGATGATGAGAATATTTTTAATAACCGACAATAACACCCTTTGTCCCCCTTGTCAGGGGGGATGTTCCCTAACGCTACCTTTCCCTCATCCCACATATTCCACAATCCGCTCCATACCCTTTATATAACTATCCACTCCCAGGCCGCTGATTTGATCTAAACAGACGGGTGCAGTGACTGAGATCTTTCGGAAATCTTCCCGATTATGAATATCGGTCAGATGAACTTCCACTACCGGCAGGGAAACAGCCGCAATAGCATCCCGAATGGCAAAACTGTAATGGGTATAGGCTCCCGGATTAATGATAATTCCGGTGTATTTCTTGTCTGCTGTTTGAATACAATCGATTAGTTTTCCCTCATGATTAGATTGGAAGGTTTTAACTTTAATAGATTTTACCCCGGCAAAATTTTTAATTTTTTTATTTATTTGTTTTAGGGTGAGGGAACCATATAATTCAGGTTCTCATTTTCCCAGCATATTGAGATTTGGTCCATGGATAATTAGTATTTTTAATTTTTTATTTTTTTTCATATTCAAGCCAGTCTCTTATATAGTTTTTCAGATTATCATCCTTTTGAATTATGGCTTTACCCATAGCTTTCAAAAATACAAGGTTCAAACCCTGCTGGGTTTGCTTTTTATCAATCAAGGTTTTCTCAAAGAGATTATTTTCATTAATTTTATCAGGAAGTGAGGGTAAGGAAATAGTCTGAACCAGGGATTCAATCCTTTTAAAATCAGATTCAGATATAAAACCTTTCTGGTTTGATACAAAAGCAGCCCACTTGATACCATACAACACAGCTTCGCCATGTTTGAATAAGCTGTAATCAGTAACAGCTTCCAGAGCATGACCCAGGGTATGCCCGAAATTTAAAATTCTTCTCAAATTTTTTTCTTTTTCATCCTTTCTCACTATGGAGGCTTTTATGCAGCAGCAATCTGAGATTACCTGCGAAAGTATGCTAACATTACTAAAGGTAAAGAATATATTCAGGTTTTTCTCTAAAATACTTAAAAGATTATTATCGGTAATCAAGCTGTACTTG
Organism: uncultured bacterium; assembly: GCA_964554015.1. Lineage (GTDB taxonomy): Bacteria > Zhuqueibacterota > QNDG01 > QNDG01 > CAYUAG01 > CAYUAG01. The sequence goes on along the minus strand of CAZKMO010000090.1, from coordinate 4,994 downwards.
ATTACTTCCCCTAAGCCGGAATTAATTTCTCTTCTTTTTAAAGTTTTTAGGACCAGAGGATCGATAAGCACTATGAGAGGTTGATAGAAACTGCCGATAAGATTTTTTCCCAGAGGATGATTTATGGCAGTTTTCCCTCCCACACTGCTGTCTACCTGAGCCAGAAGGGTGGTTGGAACTTGGATGTAGGGCACACCACGCAAATAGGTTGCAGCCACAAATCCGGCAAGATCGCCAATAACTCCTCCTCCCAGGGCAATAATGAGACTGTCTCTTTTTACCTCATGATTTATGAGAGTGGTATAAATTTCCTTTAAGGTGGACAGGGATTTGGAGTTTTCCCCATCCGGAACAGTGAGCAACTCCGCGGTTATTCCGCTTCGGGAAAGAGTTTGAAGTAGGTTTTGGGAATAGAGTCCAGATACAGTTTTATCTGAAATTACCACTGCAGTATTTGAGGATGAAACTTGAGATATATATTTCCCGGCCTGCTCAAGCAGCCCTTGCTCAATAAGTATATTGTAACTATGGTTTTTAAGTTTGATCTTTACTTGTTTCATTAACCAATAATCCCATTTTAGTGGTAAGATGTGAAATGATTTTATCAACCATTACCTGAGTTTTAAAGGATGAATCAGAATGCAGGTAAAGATCGGCTTTCAGGTAAAAGGGTTCTCTTTCTTTCATAAGTTCTTTTATCCGTATTAGTTTGTCTTTATCGGTGCTGTATTTTAACAAGGGACGATAAGAATCAGATTTTAAGCGGGATAAAATAATTTCTGGGGGATAGGAGAGTGTCACCGTAATACCGGTAGCAGAAATATTATCCCAGTTTTCAGAAAACAAAACAGCGCCTCCTCCCAGAGCAATAACCTGATTTTTAAGAGTGCATATTTCTGAGATCACCTGTTTTTCTAGGGTGCGGAATTCTTTTTCCCCATAATAGGCAAAAATTTGAGGGATAGAAAGTTCGGTCTTTTTTTCTATGATTATATCTGTATCTTTAAAGGGCCGCTTTAATTTCCGGGCAAGCAGAGATCCTATGGTGGTCTTTCCGCATCCCATGAATCCCATAATGTATATATTCTGTTTTTCAGGAAACAGGGTGGCCATGGAAATGTCTCTTTATTTCTGGAATGGAATCCCCGCCGTATTTTTCACAGAAGGCCTTACCCAGAGAAATGGCCAGCATTGCTTCCCCGACAACTGATGCGGAGGGAACACTGCAGGTATCGGTTCGTTCTTTGTGGGCTTTAACTGCTTTCCCGGTCACCATATCTACAGAAGGCAGGGGGCGTATCAGAGTGGGAATTGGTTTCATAACTGCCCTGACTATTATGGGTTCGCCATTACTGATACCGCCTTCGATACCACCGGCACGGTTTGAGGTCCGCTCAAAAAGACCGTTTTTACCGGGAGTTATGGGATCATGCATTTCTGAGCCCAGGCGGGTACTGCTTTCTGCTCCCAAACCAATCTCAACAGATTTAATACCCGGAATACTCATCATGTCCGCAGCAATGATGCTGTCCAGTTTGCTGGGGGCTGAGATATGATTTCCCAGTCCGATGGGAACTCCTAATCCGGCAATTTCAAAACTTCCTCCCAGGGAATCACCCTTTTCCTGGATCATTTTTATTTTATGTGTCATTTGTTTTTCTGCCTTGGGATCCGAACAGTTCAGGGATGAGGATTCTGCCTTTTTCGCTAATTGGCTTAATTGCTTAATTATGTCCCGGCTGGGCTGCTCGGAAAGTTTTTGGAAAGTCAGGGGCACTACAATATCATGAATGGAGGTAATATGACTAACTATGGTTATACCGAATACATTTAGAAACTCTCGGATAATTGCTCCCATTGCCACCCGCATAGCCGTTTCCCGGGCACTGGCTCGCTCTAAAATGTTCCGAATATCAGAAGTGCCATATTTTACCGAACCAGCCAAATCAGCATGCCCGGGTCGAGGCACAGTAACCGGTTTGGTTTTATATTGCCCCCATACTGCCATACTTTTTTTCCAGTTATCCCAGTCCCGGTTGCTTATCTGGATGGTAATGGGGCTTCCCAGGGTTTTACCGAATCGTACTCCGGAAAGGATTTCCACTTCATCTTTTTCTATCTGCATTCTTCCCCCTCTGCCAAATCCTTTTTGTCGGCGCTGAAGCTGATAATTGATTTTTTCCTTATTTAAGGAAAGACCGGATGGAAGCCCTTCGATTATTCCGGTAATTTTTTTGCCGTGTGATTCACCTGCTGTTAGAATTTTTATTCTAGCCATGTTGTTTACTCATTTTATTATTTACATAGGACCATAATTTTGTATATAAATTTTCAGGAAGTGTCCGATTCAGCCAGATTTCCTGGGCTGCCAGGGCCTGGGAGATAAGCATGGAGAGTCCGCTAATAATATTTGCTCCTTTTTTTTTCGCTTGCCGGAGAAGAGTGGTGTACACCGGATTTGGCACCATATCAAAAATAGTTAAATGATCCGGGAGAACAGCCAGATCAGGAATAGGAGAATCGTGAATTTGCGGCCACATTCCCACCGGAGTTGTATTGATCAATAGAGAAGCCTGTTTAAGTAAATTTCCGATCGTCTCTAATGTAAGATTTTCTGCATAAATATCAAATTGTACATAATGGGAAAATTGTTTTTTTAGCTTAACCGCCTTTTCCAGAGTACGGTTGACAATATGTACAGAAGAGAGGGCAAAGTTAGAGAGAGCAATCAAGGCAGACCTGCAAGCGCCTCCTGCACCCAGGATCACCACTTTTCCGGTTCCTGGCCAGGATGATTTATCCAGAGCTGTTTTACATCCAATGACATCAGTATTATATCCTTTAAGGATGGAATATTCATTTTTAACTGTATTTACGGCACCGATAAATTCTGCTTTGGGATCTAATTCATCCAAAAAGGGGATGATGGCTTCTTTATGGGGTATGGTAACATTGAATCCCTGCAGATTATTTTCCCGACAATTTATAATGAATTCTTTTAACCTGTTTGCTGGTATTCTGATTTTACGGTAATTATAGGGCAGATTAAGCTGTCTATATATAAAGGAGTGCAGGAGTGGCGACAAGGAATGTTCTACCGGATCTCCGATGATCGCATAGATATCATTAGGCTCAGACATAAACGCTCTCCAAAGTTTTATAGAATCCGGGGAAGGAGATTTCAGCACATTCACTGTTTTTTATAGTTGTACTTCCCTGGGCTATTAATCCAGCTACTGTAAAGGCCATAGCAATCCGATGATCCCCAAAAGTTTCAATTTTAGTACCTATTAATTCAGTTGGCCCCTGTATTACCAGACCATCTTTTACTTCGGTTACCCGGGCTCCCATTGATTTTAAATTAACATAAAGCGCATGAATACGGTCGGTTTCTTTTACCCTGAGTTCACCGGCATCTAGAATTTTTGTTTCCCCCTGAGCTTGAGTGGCAGCTATCGCCAGAATGGGGATTTCGTCTATTATTTTGGGAATAAGAGGATTTTTGATAACAGCTGCTTTTAACCTTTGGGTTTTAACCGTAAGATCGGCAACCGGTTCGCCATTAAAATCTTTTTGATTTTTACAGGATATTTCTGCTCCCATTTTTTTTAAGGCAGTGATAATACCGGTTCGGGTGGGATTAATGCCAATATTAGTCAGCGTTAACTCGGAATTGTTTAAAAGAAGAGCGGCAGTAAGGAAAAAAGCTGCCGAAGAAATATCTCCGGGTATGGTTATTTCAGCGGCTTTTAATTTTTTTACTCCCTGGATTGTGGAAGTGGTACCATTTTTTTTCAAGGGTACTCCCAAACTGGATAACATTTTTTCGGTATGATCCCTGGATGCAAATGGTTCGGTTACCGAAGTTTCACCTTGGGCATAGAGACCGGCCAGCAGTACGCAGGATTTTACCTGGGCACTTGCCAGGGGAGAATAATAATGAAGTCCCAAAAGAGGCCTTCCCTGTATTTCCAGAGGAAGATATTTATTATCTTTTCCTTTAATATCAGCTCCCATTTTTTTCAGAGGAATAATGATCCTGTCCATGGGACGCCGACTTAAATATTTATCTCCCGTAATTACAGAATTAAAGTGCTGGGCTGCTAAAATTCCGGAAAGCAGGCGCACAGTTGTGCCTGAGTTACCTGCATCCAAGGGAGTAGGGGATGGCTGCAAGCCATACAGCCCCTGCCCCTTTACTATCAAGGAAGCACTATCACTTATCATTTTTATTCCCAGTTGTTGCAAACAATGACCAGTTGATTGAACATCCTGGCCGGGTGATAGGTTTTTGATGGTAGTGCTGCCTTGGGCTAGGGAACTGAAGAGAAGAGCCCGGTGTGAGATCGATTTATCCCCGAAAAGTGAAATCACTCCTTTAAGTTTGCTACCTTTTTTTATTTTGTAGTCCATAAAATATCAATCCCGTGGTTTTACACTGTATCCATGTTCTTTGAGAATGGATTGGGCCTTTTCTCTATCCAGAAGCGTTTCTAAAGATATACGAAGTATCCCGGATTCACCTTCTCGCACCTTTAATACTTCAATATCCTTAATATTAATATTCTGATGGGCAAGTGCGGTGGAAATATCGGCAATCATACCCGGTTTATCTTCTACTTCTATGTTTAGATCATAGACGGGATGTAAAAATCCTTTCATATCTTTTGGTATGGAATATCTGATTTTTGCAGCATTTTTAAAATCTTCCTTTAGATTTTTAGCATTGAGTTTTTTTTGAATAGTTTGAAGCTGTACCATGAACTCATCGATAAAAAGAGAAATTTCGTCATTATTGGTTTTGATAATATCATCCCATATATCATAGGGACTGGAGGCAATTCTGGTTAAATCCCTAAATCCTCCGGCAGCCAATTTAATATAATGGGAGGAGGTTTTCTGATATTTGGCAATTACATTTACCAGCGACACAGCCACCAATTGGGGTAGATGACTGACTGCTGCAGCTATTTTGTCATGCAGGGCAGGACTCA
>CAZKMO010000089.1:0-14406 GCA_964554015.1 uncultured bacterium | reverse complement strand
AGTTAATCCTTCTTTTATTAAAACTTTTATTTCCTGGCCAAGGTGGAACCTTTCCTCTGAAAATCATATAGCTCTCACTTTTGATGATGGACCCCATCCTGAATTTACCCTCTCTGCTTTGCATATTTTAAAAGATTTTGAGGTAAAGGCTACCTTTTTCTTAACCGGAGAAAAAGTAGTGCGGTTCCCCGGCATAGTGGAAAGAATTATTAAAGACGGACATATTATTGGTAATCATGGATTTACTCATACACCTCTTATATTTAAGAAGAAAAGATATATTTTTCATGAAATTGATAAAACCTCACAGGCTATTGAATCAATTACTGGTGAAATTCCTATATTATTCCGTCCTCCCCACGGCTGGTTTGATTTTCGGTTCAAAAAAATAATGCAGCAAAGAAAAATGGTGATGGTACTCTGGTCCCTGCTTTCCTATGATTTTATAGAAACTAATGGCCACCATCTTTTTCTTAGGATTACCAATAATATTACATCTGGTGATATTATTGTTTTGCATGACGGACATGAGAATGCATCCCTAATGTTACAAACCTTACCGGAAATTCTTACCTGGATAAAAGATAAAAAATTGAGCATAAATGGAATTTTTTAAATGACGGCAATTATCTTTATATTAATTATATTTTCTTTTTTATACCTCATAATTGCTTTAGTGACCATCTCAGGAATAGGCAAGAAAACTTCCCGGCATAATAAGAATACACCCTTTGTGTCTGTTGTTCTGGCTGCCAAAGATGAAGAACATAATATTCAAAATTGTCTTAACTCCCTGAAAAATATCAATTATCCCTCTACAAAAATAGAATACCTGCTGGTTAATGACCGTTCCCAGGACAAAACCAGATTTTATATGAAACAATTTTCAAATCAAAGGGATAATGTCAAAATTTTTGATATTGAAAATCTCCCGGATAACCGGACTGGCAAAATCAATGCTTTAATTAAAGGAGCAAATGCTGCCCAGGGTGATGTATTAATATTTACTGATGCAGATTGTGAAGTACCGGAAAATTGGGTTACATCCTTTGTGGAGCATGTAAATTCTGACACTGGTATTATAGGCGGATTTCTCGTTCTGGACAAGAAAAATAAAGCGACTCCTCTCCTGCATTATCTGCAATCTATTGACTGGATTTATCTGACCTCCATCGGATATGGATGGGCTAGGCTGGGTAAGCCTTTAAGTATTTTTGGTAATAATTTTGCCATTAAAAAAAATATCTATAAAGAATGCGGGGGATTTGAATCTGTACAAAATCATATAACTGAAGACTATGCTTTAATGGAAAATGTCCTGGCCAGGACTAATGCTAAAGTTGACTTTATTTTAGATGCTGAAAATGCTGTCTATACCAATCCGGTAAAGACACTAGGTTCCTTTTTTTACCAGCGCAAAAGATGGGCAGTAGGAAGCCTAAAAAGAAAATTCTGGTCTATTCTGCTTCCCCTGACCTCAGTGTTAATTCGCCTGTTAATTATTATAACTCTGTTATCACAAATCTTAACTGTAGGTTTAGCTGCCCTAGGATTACTTATTATCCTTGATACTGCCATTCTTTTCCATCCCCTGAAAAAATTAAACAGATTATATCTGCTGAAATATATTTTCATCTTTGAAATTTATGTTACCATATATCAGATATTCTTAACTCCTTTGACCTTGTTTACCAGAAAAATTATTTGGAAATCGGATAAATACTCAATATATTGATATTTATTAATACTATGATACAGATATTAAAAAAGTTTTCTCCCTATCCTCTTTTATGCAATTACTATATCACCACCAAATGTAATGCACGCTGTATTTTTTGTGATATTTATAAAAAAAGAGGGATTCATGCAAGCCTAGATGATATAAAAATCAATCTTGGGAATTTAAAAAAAATAGGAGTGAGATTTATTGATTTTACCGGGGGTGAGCCACTGCTGCATCCTCAAATACATGATATTCTACAATATGCCAAAAAATTGGGATTTACAACCACTGTCTCCACAAACTGTATCCTCTATCCGGCTCATTATAGTAAGATTCAAGGACTTGTAGACCTTCTCCATTTTTCTCTGGATGCGCCCATTAAAGAAGTACATGATAAAATACGTGGGGTTAAATGTTTTGATAAAGTAATGGAAAGCATACGAATTGCAAAATCAATAGGAGAAAAACCCGATATTATTTACACCATAACTGATGAGACCATCACCTATATCGATCAAATGGTAACGTTTGCTCAGAATAATCACTGTATGCTTCTGTGCAACCCTGTATTCAGTTATTTTGATAACCCTGGCATAAAGAATAATACCTTACACAAAATACTTGCTTACGCATCTGAGCCTTATGTATATGTAAATCGAGGAATCATTCAACTGATGAAAAAGGGAGGAAATACTATTCAGCGTCCCAGATGCAGAGCAGTAACAACAACCATAGTTATTTCTCCTGATAACTACATGCTGCTTCCCTGTTATCACAAATGCGTACAAAAGATTCCAATCAATAATAGATTATTTGGTCTTTATAATAGTAAAGTAATTCAGAACTATAGAAAAAAGGAAGGACGTTTCCCTTTCTGTGAGGGATGCTCTGTAAGCTGCTATTTTGATCCTTCTTTTACTTATGGTTTTGATGATTATTTTCTACTCAGTCAACTTTCCAAGCTTAAATATTGCTATGATAAATTCATAAGAAGAAACTTCACGAAATAACTTCTGCTTAACTGATACTTATAACCGATTTTTTATATGATCCCCTAGATTCCATAAAACCTGACTTTTCTCTAGTATTTCTTTCTGAGAAATGGATCTGTTTTCCAGCCGTTTAAGTAAAATACCTTTTGCTTCCACAACTCCTCCCGGCCCCACATAGACTCCGGGCATAATCCTTAATCTCCCTTTTTCTGCAGAGCAGGGACTGCTGAATACCAGAGCATAGGCAAATCCTTTACGCCACCATTTTTCAGGACTCCCAATTCTTTTACAACGATTATTTACTGCATTCAACAGGGGTGATAGTAATGCATGCGGTAAATCCCTTTCCCTGAATAATTCATTAATTCTAGCAACCGGTTTAATTTCCGGAATCTCTCTCAGTTTTTTTAGTTCTTCTGAGCTCAACATTCCCTTTTCAATTCCCTGTAAAATGCCATCTATTTCTTTACAATCCAAATCAGTAAAAACTTCCGTGAGTTCTCTCATAAATGAATCAAGTATAATACCAATAGGTTTTAAAATTTCTGAAAAAAAATCTTCGGTAACGAATAAAGTTCGGATTGATAGGTTAAAATCCAGATACAAACCCCGACTGTCAAGTTTCCAGGTTGGGGAAGAAAAAATTTTATTATAATTATTCTTTAGGGAAAAATATGCTTCAAATCGATCTTTCAACATTCTTCCCATTACTAATGAATAATTATTGGATCCGAAAATTCTTCTTTGGGGTAAAGTAAGAGTTTCAATAGGAATCCACTTAGCATATTTTGTTTTTTCTGATTTTATAGGGAATTCAGGCCACCCCCACATCATGGTATGCCATTTGGTGGGGATACTTTGAAATCCGCCTTTTTCTTCCACATACCCCCAGGATCGGGGAGACCAATTAAATCCGGCATGTATGGTATGATTGATTTTTCTTTTCATTATAAACTCAAGAACACTATCCCACAACTGCATTAAACCTTCACCTTCAGAATTTTGACAATATTCTGGTGAGGGCAGATAACGATCAATACTGGTTTCCATTATCATTACATGAATATCCGGACTGTAAGGGCTGTACACAGAAATAACCGACCAGGGTTTCCCCTCAATATCCACCTGTATAATTTCACTCTTTTTTAACACCGGGATCATTTTTTTTAAATTCAGGGAATCCAGGGGACGCAGTCGTTTTGTTTTTTTTACTTTTTGTTTTACCGGTTTAAGGAAGGGAGAAAGGGGAAGGGTAAGCTGAAGTATAGTATCAGATTTCATTTGATTTGATTGATTCAATTATTTCTTATACCTTAGCTGAGAATTTATTATTTATATTAATCCTAATAATTTAACTGCCATTATGAGCACAGCGCACATTAAAACTATACGGATAATTTTTTCTCCTCCCTTAACAACTATTTTTGCACCCCACCAACCTCCTATGGCCATACCCAGGGATAAAACCACTCCAAACATCCAATTAATATTATCGGTTAAAATAAATACCAACAAAGCTGGAACAGTGTAGATAAAAACAATAAAAACTTTATGCATATTAACCCTTATCAGATTTACTCGTAATAAATAGTATAAAGAAGCCATTAAAAGAAAGCCAACTCCAATCTGAATAAATCCTCCGTAAAATCCGATGCCCATCATAGCCGGGTAAAGCCACCAACTCGGTTTCGAGTGTTCAAGCTGAATTTCTTTTTTTTTAGATGAAAAAATCATGGATATGACAATACCAATCATTATTAATCCCAGTATTTTCTGAAATATATTATCAGTAAGTTTTACGGAAATCACGGCTCCAATAATAGCTCCGGGTAAAGCAAAACAGGCTAGTATAAAACTGGTGCGGAAATCAGAATATTTTTGTTTATGGAAGGAAGAAACCGAAGAAAATGTCTGGACTAATATTCCAATGCGGTTGGTGCCATTAGCAACTGAACTATCGAGTCCTAAAAAAATCATAACCGGGAGCGTCAAGGAGGAGCCCCCCCCCGCATTTACATTAATAAAACCGGCTATAACACCAGTAAAAAATAATATTATTATTTTTAACATTTCTGACATATAAAATAAAAATAACATTTTTTGCAGGAAAAACAAAATTAAATTTTTATCAAAAAATATTGCATTTCGATATTTAATTTCTTATATTAAAAACAAAGAAGTGAAAATGAGGATAGAAAAAATTCGCATTTTTATTAACCAGGGAAAGGAGGAAATGAAAAGATTATGAAAAAGATCAAAAGACTTTTAACTGTCATAGGAATGGTTGGACTCATTACTAGTATTGGGTTAATTTATACCGGATGTGCAAAAGAACAGAAAGCTGAACAAGAAAGCATGAAAAAAGAAGCTGCCACCGAAACCATGCAGGACACTACTATGCAGGATACTACTGCAGAAGATACTATGTAATATCTATAACTGATTACCATCATAGAGCTATAAATAAAAACTATTCCTGTGGAAAGTTCATTCGAAGCCAAATGGCCCATTAATAAAAATGGGCCTTTTTTATTTAAATATTAATATAAAATTATGCAGTCAATTAATCTTATGTCGCCGGCTGGTTCCTGGGAAAGCCTGCAGGCTGCCATAAAAGCAGGAGCTGATTCCATTTATTTTGGAATAGATCAATTCAACATGCGAATGAACACTTCCAAATCATTTAATATAAATGATTTGGAAAAGATTGCCTTACTTTGCAAGAAAGCTAACGTGGAAAGCTATCTTGTACTTAACACCCTGGTTTATGATGATGAGATCAATAATCTGGAAGAGATATGTGCAGAAGCTAAACATGCACAATTAAACGCAGTGATTGCCAGTGACTGGGCTGCCATTCAAACCGCTCGGAAATATAATCTTTCCGTGCATCTCTCCACCCAAGCCAATGTATCTAATCTTAAAGCACTAAAATTTTTTGCTCCTTACTGTAATGTAATTGTTCTGGCCCGGGAATTATCCTTGCATCAAATTGCTACCCTATGTTCTACCATAAAAGAAGAAAATATTAAAGGAGCGACGAGAAGATTAATTCAAATAGAGGTTTTTGGGCATGGGGCACTTTGTGTATCCATTGCAGGAAAATGCTACATGAGTCTGGCTCTTTATAATCAGTCAGCTAACCGGGGAGAATGTATACAGCCCTGCCGAAGAAGCTATACAGTTACCGATGAACAGACTGGTGATCAATTGAAAATTGATAATAAGTATGTTATGTCTCCCCGTGACCTCTGTACTATTGGTATAATAGATAAATTAATTCAGGCCGGGATTTCGGTATTAAAGATTGAAGGTAGAGGAAGGACTGCGGATTATGTCTATAAAGTAACTAAGGCCTACCGAGAAGCAATCGACAGTATCAGGGATGGAACCTATTCCCTGGAAAAAATCAAAAAATGGACGGCAAGCTTAAAAAGCGTGTATAACCGTAATTTTTGGCAGGGTGGTTACTATCTGGGGCATAAAATGAAGAAATGGGCCGCTTCTTATGGCTCGCAATCATCTTTAGAGAAAATGTATGCAGGAAAAGTAAACAACTATTTTCAGAAATCCCAGATAAGTGAAATACTTATACAAGATAATCCCATCAAAATAGGTGAACGAATTATGGTGACTGGTACAACCACTGGATATGCCGAAACTGTGGTTGAAAAAATTTTAAAGAATGGAAAACAGGTTAAAACTGCTCCCAAAGGATCAATTGTGACCATCCCCTTCCCGGAAAAGATCCGCCGGAATGACAAAGTTTATATTTTAAAGAAACGGACCAAGTTGTTTACTCCCTGATTTCTCTGGTGATTCTCAAATATTCTATTGAAACTTTTAACTATAAATCTCATAAAAACACAGAGAACATAAAGTTCACTAAAATTTCTTAAATGGAAGAAAAATATATAAATCAAAATGATTTATCTTAATTTGCTTTGTGGCTCTGTGTCCCGGAGTGAAATAATAAACATTTTCCTATCACTTTTCATTACCATTCCGATACCAAATATCGAACAAATTTCTGAAAATTTTTAAAATTAACACAATTTCTCAAAAAAACCTCATCTTCCCTACTTGAATTTATTATGCATTTAAAGTATATTATTCAAAAAATGAGCAATACGTTTAAGGAACGTAAATGAATATTTATGGAATTATTATTCTTACTGCATTGCTGTTTGACTACTTTCTAAATCTTTATGCGGATTTACTGAATATAAACAATCTAAAACCTGATCTACCAGAAGAATTTAAAGATGTATTTAGTCAACAGAAATATGCAAAATCTCAGAAATACACAAAAGTAAAAACAAAATTTGGTGTTATCACTTCAACCTTTAATCTATTAGTCATACTTTTTTTCTGGTTTTCAGGTGGCTTCAACTTTGTGGATAATATAGTTCGAAGTTGGCAATTACATCCCATAATAACTGGCCTTTTTTATATAGGAATATTAATATTTTTTAAAACCTTACTGAGTCTCCCCTTTACTGTTTATGCTACTTTTGTTATTGAAGAAAAATTCGGTTTTAATAAAACTACTCTAAAAATATTTATTACTGACTTGATTAAGGGATTTGCTTTGACATTAGTAATCGGCACTCCTATTCTGGGGGGAATCCTGGCCTTCTTCCAGTATGCAGGAGATCTGGCCTGGTTCTATTGTTGGATCGTTACTACCCTCTTCACTATATTACTTCAGTATATTGCCCCTAGATGGATTTTACCTTTGTTTAATAAATTCGAACCTTTAGAAGATGGAGAATTAAAAGAGCGTATCTATAATTACACTAATTCGGTAGGATACAAATTATCCGGTATTTTTGTTATGGATGGATCCAAACGATCCACCAAATCTAATGCCTTTTTCACCGGATTTGGCAGAAACCGAAGAGTTGCCCTATTTGATACCTTAATCCAAAAACACAGCATATCAGAAATGATTGCTGTTCTGGCTCATGAAATTGGTCATTATAAAAAGAAACATATTCTTCAAGGTATGGTTATTAGTATAATTCACACCGGAGTAATTTTTTATCTTTTATCCCTATTTATCAGTCACAAAGGACTTTTTGATGCCTTTTATATGGATTATATGTCTATTTACTGTGGATTTATCTTTTTTGGTATGCTCTATACTCCCATTGAACTTATTTTATCTATTGTTATGAATATTCTTTCCCGAAAAAATGAGTATGCTGCTGATCAATTTGCGGCTGAAACTACCGGAAATCCTGGGGCCATGATTGAAGCGCTAAAGAAATTATCGGTAAATAATCTGGTAAATCTGATCCCTCATAAATTTTATGTTTTCATAAATTATTCACATCCGCCAGTTCTGGAAAGAATCCATACCCTGAAAAAGGTAGGGCATAACTAACAAAATAATTTAAACTATTTAATATTATCACGAGGAAAATATGAATAACAAAGTCAAAAAACTCTCCCGGCAAAACAGTCCTAAATTAGATGCAATGTTAGGAAAACCATTTAAAGTATTGAATGATGGATTTATCCGGGTAATCGATTACCTGGGTACCGATTCATCCATAGTTCAGGCAGCTCGGGTATCTTATGGTAAAGGAACTAAAAAAATACGCCAGGATCGGAGTTTAATCAGATACCTGATGCGTCACCACCATACCTCCCCTTTTGAGATGTGTGAAATTAAACTCCATGTCCGGGTACCCATGGACACCTGGAGACAGTGGATACGACACCGAACTGCTAATGTTAATGAATATTCCACCCGTTATTCTGTAGCCATAGATGCTGCTCTGAATACCAGTCCGGAAAACTGGAGACAACAGGCCAAGGGCAACCGTCAGGGAAGTGGTAAAAAACTAGATTTCTATACTGGTGAAAAATTTACTAAGGAAGAACAAAAACTGCATGAACTTTCCCGTGCAACCTATGACCACAGGATTAAGGCAGGTGTTGCCAGAGAACAAGCCCGTAAGGATCTTCCTCTCTGTACCTATACGGAAGCTTACTGGAAAATTGATCTTCATAATCTTTTACATTTTCTCGAACTTCGCATGCATTCCGCCGCTCAACAAGAAATCAGAAGTTATGCTACTATAATCGGAACAGAAATTGTTAAACGCTGGTGTCCCCTGACCTGGGAAGCGTTTCTGGATTATCGATTGAACTCACTGATATTTTCAGAAAAAGAACTGATGATATTACAGGTATTGATCCAGGGAAAAAAGAATAAAGCAAAACAAATTGCGGATGATTTAGGATGGCTGCCTGAAAGTAAAAAAAGAGTTAAGAAAGATATGGAATGTATGGAATTTGAGGAGAAGCTTAAAAAATTAGGAATTGAAATTCCCTGGGGATAAAAAGACCTGGTTACGGTAATATTTGAAACTTTCCAAACCTATTTTTATAATTTTTAGCCACGGATTTACACGGATATCCACAGTATTATACATTTTTTATTCTATGTTTAATCTGAATGTATCCATGGCTTTCACATTTTAACACATACCTTAAATGTATTAAATCATTCAAGAATACACTCCCAGTATTCCACATCAATCCATTTACCAAACTTCCTACCCACCTGTTTAAAATGGGCTACCTTTTCGAATCCCAATTTTTCATGTAAGGCAATGCTGGCCGGATTAGGTAAAGCTATAATACCAATAACACTGTGCAGGGAATGTTGACGCAGTTCGGAAAGTAACCTTCGATAGAGACTGCTTCCTATTCCTTGCCTTAAAAATTTCGGATCCAAGTAAATTGCACTAACAACTGTATACCGATAGGCAGAACGAATCATCCAGGAATCAGCATAGGCATAACCAGTGATACTTCCCTCATTTTCTGAAATCAACCAGGGCAAGAAATTGGTGACTTTGGCAATGCGATCCTGCATTTCTCTGACTGAAACCGATTCTTCCTCAAAAGAAATAGTAGTATTTTCTATATAATGATTATAGATAGTACAGATTGCTTCTGCATCCTCAGCAGTTGCTTTTCGGATCATAAAATGTCCCAATTTATATATTTTCTGCTAATTTTATTATGGAAAAAAAATTTATGATAGAACACAGAGTTTGGAAATAATAAATAAAATTGTATCTACTCCATATTACAAATTGTATCCATAGCAATATCCTGGCGTACTCTTACGGCATTGGAGAGAATAAGAAATTGTTTTGATTCATCTTTAATAGTATCTTGCAGAGAAAAAAATTCATTATTGATTGCTGTTGTTTCGGTTATTTGCATATCCCGCTGATTACTCTCTTTTTTCCTTATTCCGGAATTCATCCCAGACTTACTCTGATTGTTTTGCTGAATATACAGTCGCAGTTTCTTCTGATACGCGGAAATCCGTTCATATACACTATTCAACCATTCCTCTTGCTGTTTCCATTCCTTTACCTGTATGACATTCAAATTCTCAGGGCTGGATTCATTCATTAAGGAGACCAATACAACTCTAATTTCTGAAAGGATCGAATCCCGCTGTATCAGAATTGTATCAATATTGATTTTGCTTGCCGACCTTATCTGAATCCGAATTGTAGTGTTAGTTATTTGCTGCTGGATTAAAGAAGGATGTGCAAAAATCACCTTAACTAATCCCAGCAGGAGTATAATAGATAAAAATCCTGCCACATATAACCTCTTGTCACTTTTATTCAGTTTTTTTATGCTGCACAATATAAAAACCAATAATCTATTATTTACCTAAAAACTTCTTAATTTCTTTAACCAGATCAGAAATGTCAAAAGGTTTAGTAAATCGAGGGCAGGAAAAAGAATTACGAAACTTTTCATTGTCTTCACTATATGCTGACATAAAAATCACTTTAATATCTTTATACTGTTCAAACAGTTTTGAAGCTAAGGTAAAACCGTCCATGGGATTCATCCGTATATCAGTAACCACAACTTTGCATGGTTCTTCTGCCATTACTTTTAAAGCTTCCGTCCCGCTTTGTGCCTTTTTAACCGAATAATTATATTTTTTAAGGCCTAAGGCTAAAATAGCTAATACATTTTTTTCATCATCAACCAGAAGCACATCAGCCATAAAAAACTCCTTTTACTAAATATAGAATAATATATTTTAAATGTTTAAATAATATTTACCATTGTTTATTACCCCTACACTTTTACCTTTCATTTCCCATCCCTCAAAAGGTGTATTCCTCGATTTTGATTTAAAGGTATTTTTATCCACTTTCCATTCTTGATTTACATCCAGGATAGTTATATTAGCTGGACTATTTTTATCAATAGTAATTAAAGGAAGGTTAAGAATCTTTCTGGGTCTGACCGACATCATTTCGATAAAATCAGGGAGGGAAAAAATCCTTTTATTCACAAAATGGGTTAAAATAAGACCGACTGTTGTTTCCAAACCTATAATGCCAAAAGCTGCTTTATTAAATTCAATATCCTTCTCATCACTATGATGAGGAGCATGATCTGAAGCAATTACATCAATTACTCCTTTGGTTAATCCTTCAATTAGAGCTTTTTTATCCTCTTCAGTCCGAAGAGGTGGTTTCATCTTCATGTTGGTGTCAAATGAGGTTAAATTTTTATCAGTAAGTAATAAATAATGGGGACAGGTTTCGGCTGTTACTTTTACTCCTCTCTTCTTGGCATCTTCAATTATTTTAACACTTCCTTTGGTTGAGACATGCGCAATATGAATCGGTGAATGGGTAAATTCAGCAATTAAAATATCTCGCATTACCATTACCTCTTCACTAATGGAAGGAATAGCACTCAATCCTAAAAGAGTGGCATAATAGCCTTCATTCATTACACCATCTCCGGATAAATTAAGATCTTCGCAATGTTCGATTATGGGAGTACCAAAAATTTTGGAATATTCCAAGGAACTTCGTAAAATTAAGCTATTTTTAATAGGCAGTCCATCATCTGAAAAACCAACTGCTCCCGCAGCCACCATATCTCCCATCTCGGTTAATTCTTCTCCTAACATCCCTTTGGTAACAGAACCTATGGGATATACATCAACCAGCAATCCCTTGGCTCTTTTTTTAATGAATTCGATATAACTTCGGGAATCAATTACCGGATTTGTATTGGGCATACAGGCAATCGCAGTAAAACCACCGGCCCTGGCAGCAGCGACTCCGGTTGCTATAGTTTCCTTATATTCATAACCAGGTTCCCTTAAATGAGTATGCATATCTATCAATCCTGGAACAATTGTCTTATCCTTGCAGTCAATTGTTTTGCCATGTTTAGAAATATTTTTCCCTATCTCTTTAATGGTATCTTTCTCTATTAAAATATCTGCAACCCTATCAATGTTTGCATTAGGATCAAGAATATGCCCGTTTTTTAAGAGCAATATATCAATATCTTCATCTGTCACCTTATTACTCATGTACTCTCCTTAATAATTTTAGATGAATTTTTACCGGATAGTAAGTAAAGTACGGCCATACGAACAGCAACTCCATTGGTAACCTGATTGAGGATAACAGAATGCTCACCATCAGCAATTTCGCTGTCAATTTCCACTCCCCTGTTCATGGGGCCAGGATGCATAATAAGTAACTTTTTTTTCGCCTGATCAACGCGTTCCTTGGTAATACCATATACATTTCTATATTCCCGCAGAGAAGGAAATAATCCTCCTTTCTGCCTTTCCAGCTGTATTCTCAATATATTCAAAACATCTGCTTCTGCTATAGCCTCTTCTATAGAGGGATAGACAGTCACTCCTAATTTTTCAATATCCCTGGGGAGAAGCGGACCTGGTCCACAGATTCCGACCTGGGCCCCCATTGCCTGCAATCCAAAAATATTTGAACGGCATACTCTGCTGTGTTTTATATCACCGACAATAACCACATTCAATCCTTTAATCTTACCCAATCTCTCCTGAATAGTCATCATGTCCAAAAGCGCCTGAGTGGGATGTTCATGGGTACCATCCCCGGCATTAATAACCGAAGCATCAACACATTGAGTTAAAAATAGAGCTGCCCCGGGAGAAGAATGGCGAATAACCACCAGATCAATTTTCATAGATTCGATATTTCGAATAGTATCCTTTAAAGTTTCACCTTTTAATACACTTGATGATGCCGTAGAAAAATTTATGGTATCAGCAGAGAGTCTTTTTTCCGCAAGTTCAAAAGAGAATCGCGTTCTGGTAGATGGCTCGAAAAATAAATTGACCACTGTTTTACCACGTAGGGTAGGCACTTTAGGAATTGGGCGTTGTAAAACTTTTTTAAATGAAAAGGCCGTATCTAAAAACATCTTAATATTCGATGGAGAAATATTTTCCAGACCAAGTAAATGTCGGCTTTTAAGTTCCATATTCCAACCTCATCCTCTCAGATAATTAATGATTAAACAAATTTCTAAAAAATTAGGATTCAATTAATACTACTGAATCTTCTCCGTCAATTTCCTTTAATTTGACCTCTATTTGTTCCGCTTTCGAAGTCGGTATATTTCTCCCTACATAATCAGCTTTAATGGGAAGTTCCCGATGCCCTCTATCAACTAAAACCGCAACCTGTATCAGAGCTGGCCGTCCCAAATCGATTAAGGCATCAAGTGCAGCTCTAATTGTACGACCCGTATATAATACATCATCGATGAGAATGATTTTTTTATTGGAGATATCAAAACTAATATCGGTTTCCTTTACAACCGGTTTTTCATTAAAAAGTTGAAAATCATCTCTATACAAGGTAATATCCAATATGCCTAAAGGAACAGTGGATGATTCAATATTTTTTATACTTTCGATAATACGTTTTGCCAATATATCCCCACGATTACGGATTCCAATTATGACCAGATTATCAATACCTTGATGTTTTTCCAGAATTTCATGGGTAAGTCTTTTGAGAGTTCTTTGGATATTTTTAGAATCCATTAAGGTAGATTTTATTTTCATAGATTATCCTTATGATATAAAAAACCTCCTTTTGGATACGGCAAAGGAGGTATAAATGAAATGTAAAGTAATAATCATTATTCCCCTTACCGATCTCACCGGATCTGTTTAAAGGGTTTTTAATATAATACATATCCTGGAGCATATTGTCAAGTTTTTTTATGAACTTTTTGTCTAATGTTGATTTATTAATGAAATAATTTAAAAAAGATAAGGAGAGAAAGGAGGAGATAAATTCCTTATTATCTCCCCCTTTAAATTTCCTTGCAAACTTTTTGCCAATAGTAAATATTAAATAAATAAATTTTTAATTTCTTAATTATCAAATATTTAACGTTCACTTATAAATTAAATAAAAATCATATAATAATTTTTTTATAAGGATTTTTTATCTAGTAATATAACATTATTACTCACCCGATTACGGTGCTAAAAAGTAAGTATAGCTCAATTTAAGGTAATCTTTGTATTATAAATTTAGGTGATCGTAGATGGTTCGATAGCAGCTTTCACTTTACATAAAAGTTCTCTGAGAGAAAAAGGTTTAGAGAAAAAATCAAATCCTTTTTCCTATATAGTCGACCATCTTAATTTTTTTCCAGTATAACCACTACACAGTAATATATTCTCATCCGGATTGAATTTCAATATTTGATCAGCTAATTCTAACCCATTATTATTTTTCAATACTACATCACTCAATACTAAGTTAATTTTGTTTTTTTTCCTCTAAAAAGGTTAAATTGCAGGGGAAGAGATTTGAA
>CAZKMO010000088.1:5443-14795 GCA_964554015.1 uncultured bacterium | reverse complement strand
AATTTTGTTAAAAAATGGGCTTGTTTTGAAGATCCGGCTCCAGATAGTGAGCCACCTTTTTAGGTTTTTAAAATGATACATACAAAAAACATTAAATCCCGAAAAGTAAATAATAACTCTGATTCCTCCTCAAGAGACAAGCAACAAGAGAAGCATGAAATTGATTATGAAAAAGAGCTGCACTTAATTATATCCCAGATTGAAAAATATAGCAAAAAGCCGCAAAAGTCTTTAATAAGTAAAGCTTTTAACTATGCCCGAAAAGCTCATGAAGGGCAGTTAAGAACTTCTGGAGTTCCTTATTTTATTCATTGTCTGGAAACAGCTAAAATTTTAGCGGATATGAAGCTGGATCCGGTTACCATAGCTTCGGGTTTACTGCATGATATAGTTGAAGATACGGGTATAACTATTGATGATATTAATAATGAATTTGGTAAAGAAATCTTTCATTTGGTAAATGGGATTACCAAAATCAGTGAGTTGAAGCTGAAACCCCGGATTGAAATGCAGGCTGATTATTTCAGGAGAATGATTCTTTCCATGAGTGAGGATCTGCGAGTAATTCTCATTAAGTTTGCTGATCGTCTTCACAACATGAGAACCCTGGGATATCTTCCCAGAAAAAAGGCGGAGCGAATTGCCCGGGAAACCCTGGATGTGTATGCTCCCCTGGCACATCGCCTGGGGATAGCCCGTATTAAATGGGAACTTGAGGATTTATCATTTAAAACAATTCATCCGGATGAATATTATGCTATTGAGAAGAAGATTAAGGAGAGAAGAGAAAAGAGGGAAGCCTATATAGAGGAAATTACCCTTCCAATTAAAAAAGGATTAAAAAAGAATAATATTGAAGCCAAAATCAGCGGCAGGGCAAAAAGTTTTTATTCCATTTATCGTAAAATGAAAGAGAGAAATAAATCTTTTGAAGAGATTTATGATCTGCTGGCAATACGAGTCATTACCCAAAAAATCGACGATTGTTATTTTACTCTGGGATTAATACATACCCTATTCACCCCGGTTCATGAACGATTTAAAGATTATATTGCAACTCCCAAGTTAAACAGATACCAGTCATTACACACCACAGTGGTGGATTCCAGGGGGAGTAAAGTTGAAATTCAATTACGTACGGAAGAAATGCATAAAGTAGCGGAATATGGTATAGCTGCTCATTGGAAGTACAAGGAAAGGAAAAATACTGATGATGAACTGGACAGGTATAGCTCTTGGTTACGGGAAATAATTGACTGGCATAAAGATACCATTGATCCAGAAGACTACCTTGATATTTTAAAAACGGATCTTTTTATTTCGGAAATTTTTGTATTTACCCCTAAAGGAGATTTATTAAAACTCCCCATTGGTGCTACTCCTCTTGATTTTGCCTTTTCCATACATACTGATATCGGCTATCATTGTATTGGAGCCAAGGTAAATTCTCGTATAGTGCCTTTGGATTCAGAGTTAAAAAATGGGGATTCAGTCGAAATAATAACATCCTCAAAATCCAGACCCAGTAAGGATTGGCTGCGGTTTGTTAAAACCTCAAAAGCTAAAAGTAAAATTAAAGTTTGGTTTAAAAAAGCGCGAAATAAGGAAGCCATAGAGTTAGGTAAAAAGATTCTCAAAAAGACAGTTAAGAAAAATAACCTGAATTATAGTGTTGGATTGCTGAGAAACATAGCCAAAAAGCTAGGAAGAAGAAGAATTGAGCAAGTATACAAGGAGCTGGGATATGGAAATATTACCATAGATAAAATTGAAACTGTCATTGTACCAAAAGTCTCATCCGCAAGGACATTTATCCAAAAACCTTCTTTAGGAAAAAAAATAAAAAAGATAAAAACCGAAAGTCAAAAAGGAATCCTGGTGCAAGGGATGAATAATCTGTTAATTACCTTTGCCCGCTGTTGTCATCCCGTGCCCGGTGATTCAATTGTTGGATTTGTCTCCAAGGGAAGAGGTATTGTTATCCATCGACGTAGTTGTGAAAATGCCTTAAAACTAAATGAGATGCCTGGTAGGAGTATTGAAGTAACCTGGGATATTTCCGGGGAGGAATCTTATCTGGTGCGTATTGAAGTGGTATCACTGTACAAAAAAGATTTTATTAGAAACATAGCCGATTCTTTGGCTAATTTGAATTCCAATCTATTGGATATTGATATGAGCACATATAATTCAGTGATAAAAGCATACTTAATAATTGAGGTTAGGGATGTTTCTCATGTTTCAAATGTCATGAAGAATTTTATGAGTATAAAGGGAGTAATGTCGGTAAAACGAACCAGCGGTTTAAAAGAATCGATAAAGGATTAATATTCATATTAATTAAACAAAGGAGTTGCTCATGAGTAAAATGTTAACCATTACCAAAAAAGATGTAGCCAAGAGAACGGCTGAGTTAATTGATGAGCGGATTTACATTACGGAGAAAATTGTTGATGGAGTTTTTACCACCTTGAGAAAATTTATGGAAGAGGCTGACCCGGAAGTAAGGATAGAAATCCGTGATTTTGGTGTTTTTGAGGTAAAGAAAACCAAACCAAAACCCAAAGCAAGAAATCCCAAAACCGGCGAGATAATTTATGTCCCTGCCAGACGTAAAACTCACTTTAAGGCTGGAAAGTTATTAAAAGAAGTATTAAAACAGCCCTTGGAGTAAATTGGAAATCAAAGGCCGTATTTTAGGTCTGGATTACGGTCAAAAGCGTATTGGTATATCACTTAGTGATCCTTTACAAATTACTGCTCAACCTTTATTTGTTCTGGAGGGTTTAAAGGAAGAGAAGAAGATTGAAAGGATTGTGAAGCTGGTTGAGGAATATGAAATTAAGAGTATTGTGGTAGGGTATCCCTTAACCTTAAAAGGAAATAAAAGTGAGTTTACCAATAAAGTTGATACATTTATTAAAAAGCTGAAAGATCGGGTTCAGATCGAAGTAATATTATGGGATGAACGGTTCAGCTCGGTTCAGGCCCATCGAATATTGCATGAAATGAATATAAAACCAAGCCGTAATAAATCTAAGGTGGATAGTATGGCTTCTGTCCTTATTCTGATGAATTACCTTGATTATCATAATCAATCTACCAATTTTTGAAATGAGGAATAAGTGTGACATTTAAAGATTGTCTTTTAGCTCTATTAACATCCTTGGCCCTGATAGTTGCTTTCCCACCTTTTTCCTTAGGTATTTTAGCCTATGTTGCCTTAGTGCCCTATTTTTTTTATTTAGAAGATAAAAATTTAAAAGAAGCATTTCGTGTTGGCTATCTGGTTGGTTTTATTTGGTATGCTGGCACTGTGTTCTGGATTGGTAATGCAACTATTATGGGACTAATAGGTGCACTTATCTGGGTTTCTTTTTATTTTGCCATTTTTTCTTGGTTATACGTGTGGTTGGTTAAAAGAATTGGAACAATAGCGATTTGGGTAGCTCCTTTTATTTGGGTATCCTTGGAATTATTAGCATCTGTAGGTTCTATGGCCTTTCCCTGGAATTCTCTGGCTTATACCCAAACTTATTATCCGATTTTAATACAATATATTTCAGTTACTGGTATGTATGGAATAACCTTATGGATCATGTTCCTTAATGTTATAATCTATAAAATATTAAAAAGCTATAAAGAAAGGAAAAAAATAATTTTTTTAAGTTCACTTTTTGTTATTTTAATGATATTGCCCTTACTTTATGGATTATTAATCCGTACCAAAGAAAATAAGGTTGAGAAAGAACTTAAGATATCTTTGGTGCAGGGTAATATTGATCCTTATCAAAAGTGGACTCCTGGTTTTATTGACACTAATTTTTATATTTATCGTAAATTAACCCTACAGGTTGCACAAGAAAATCCTGATCTTATAGTTTGGCCAGAGACAGCAGCTCCCTGTTATTTGCGATATAATAAATATTATAGGAATTTTATTATTAAACTGGTAAATAATCTTAAAATACCATTACTTACCGGAACCATTGATTATCAATGGTCCGATGCATCGAAAATCAAGTTTTATAATAGTGCCTTTTTATTCAAGCCAGGCAAAACAAAAATAGAAAGTTATAATAAGCTTCATTTAGTACCATTTTCAGAAAGAGTTCCCCTGGTTGATAAGATACCATTTATTTATAATTTGGCAAAATATATGGATTTGAATATTGGTAATTATTTTCCTGGTGATACAGCTACTGTTTTTAACCTCAATGATTACCCTAATAATTTGGGAGTAAAATGCTCTACCGGAATATGTTATGATTCTGTTTTTCCCTTTCTGGTACGGCGATTTATCCGCAATGGTGCTCAGTTTATGGTTATCATTACTAATGATGGATGGTTTGGAACCTTATCAGGGCCGTATCAGCATGCTCAAATAGCTGTATTACGAGCTATAGAAAATCGAGTATGGGTGGTGAGATGTGCAAATACAGGGATATCTGAATTTATCGATCCTTATGGAAAAATTGTGAAAAAAACAAAATTATCCCAAAGAACTATAATTACCAGTTCCATATATGTAAATAAAAATAAATCTTTTTTTGTCCGACATGGAACTTATTTTGTTTATTTGTTACTTTTTATTGATTTATTTGTTTTAATTATTGCTTTCTCAAGAAAAAATTCATATAATGATATCAATTAAATAACAATATTAGGTGATAGTAGATTTTATTTAAGATAAATATATTATACTGTTTATGATAATGAAAAAAAAATATATAGCATTAGTAATACTTTTTTTATATAATCTTTCCTTTGGTTCTGAAAATGATTATTTTATTGCTAATAGTTTGAGAACCAGACCCTTAGCTTTAGGAGGAGCATATTTATCAGTTAAAGAAAATATATATGCCATGGACTATAATCCGGCTGCTTTTTCGGTTTCATCGGTGGGAGGGGATACTCATTTTTCCCTTTTTTTCAATCCAGTTGCCATTCCAATCATAACTAGTAATTTTAAAGAATTTGAGAAAGTGGATATTCCTCTAGGATTGTTAGTGCATGGATTGGCATTATCCTATAAAAAGGTAAATATAGGGATAATCATCGGAGAAGAAACAATAACCAATATTTCCCGACTGAAGAATAAGAAGATGACAGCTTTATCCGGCTATTCTGTCAACAGAAAATCTTCATTATGTTTTTCTCTGGAACTCGCTTCCCGGGTTTCTATCGGTATAGCCGGGGATTGTTTTTATCATACAGTTGATAATAAACGTTTAATAAAATTTGGCTATCGCTATGGGATTTGGATTAAGACACTGAAAGAAATCTGCCTGGGACTTTGTTTTTTTGACCTGCCCCAGCAATTTAGTGAAGATCGGCTGGAATTGGATAGATTTGATGATGAGACCTTAAATATTGGGTTTTCTTATTCTCCTTGGAATTTTATTCAATTTGCTTTGGATATAAGAAATGTAAGTGAGGATAAAAAAGCTGCTACTGGTGAACCTCATCTGGGAATTAACCTTATCCCCTGGAAACATCTGTCCTTACAGGGAGGGTATTTTCAAGAAAATAAAGATTCGAGAATTGTTTCTTTTGGATTTGGTCTATTAAACGAGAATTACCTTTTATCTGAGGAAAAAAGGTTAAAACAAGACGAATTTATATTAAATGCTGCTCTTATATGGAAAAGAGGAGTAATAGAAACCGATAGATGGTTTATGATTACCAGTATTATAAGGATATAACTATCCAGGTGATTTATCAGGAACTTTAAGGGTAATAAGTGGTATTAAAAATGCAACTTAGAAGAAGATTAACTAGGTGACAGGAGAATATATGCGAAGATTAATCAGTATAGGTTATATAGTAATGATTTTTTTTATATTAGGTTGTTCGGGTAATAAGGTTAATTTTTCTCAGCTTACACCGGAACAGCAACTTGCAGCTGCAAAAAAATTGTTTGCCCGAGAAAAATATTTTGCTGCTCAAGAGAAGTTTAGAATGATAGTCCTGCAAAATCCAGGAAATGTTATTATAGAAGAAGCGCAATTTTATTTAGCAGAATCATATTTTTATGAAAAAAAATATGTGTTGGCGATTGAAGAGTATGAGAAACTTATAAGAAGTCTTCCTAGCAGTCCTTTTATTGATGATGCCTATTATAAGGTCGGACTTTGTTATTATGATCTTTCTCCAGGATATGCTTTAGATCAGGAATATACCCAAAAAGCAATGTCACAATTTAAAAGTTTTTTAACCAAATATCCCGATTCAGAACTCAAAGATAAAGTTAGGGAAAAATTACAAGCCTGTCATACAAAGTTAGCCAAAAAAGTGTATAAAACAGGTGAGCTTTATAGAAAGATGAATTATCTGCGGGCTGCCGTGATTTCTTATAGTGATGTGTTGGAAGAATATCATGATACCGAATTTGTTCCCAATGCACTTTATTGGTTGGTTAAGTGTAATTTAAAGATGGAAAATTTTGAAGAAGCTCAAAAATACTATAATCAACTCACATCATCATATGCTAAAACAGTATGGGCCAGGAGAGCGGAAGAAGAGGTGGATGAAACCAAAATTACAGATTAAAAAGAGAAAGTAGAAAATTGAAAGCAGGAATAATTGGCGGGACCTTTGATCCTATTCATTTAGGACATTTAATTTGTGCCAATTTTGTTCGGGAAAATCAAAACTTGGATAAAATAATATTTGTACCTGCTTCCACCCCTCCACATAAAATAAATCAAAAAGTTTCTCAAAATAAGCAGAGATTAACCATGCTTAGAATGGCAATAAAGGATAATCCTTTTTTCGAGGTAAGTGATTATGAGATTTGCAAAGGAGGCATCTCCTATACTATTGATACCATACATAATTTTAAACAAAAGAAGGAAAAGGAAAGCATAGAATATTTTTTAATTATAGGCGCTGATAGTCTTAAAGATTTTAGGAGTTGGAAGGAACCGGATACCTTACTCCAGGAAATCAAAATTTTGGTTTTACCACGGCCTGGTGTTGATTTGAATGACATTGACCAGCCTCTCAGACAACATGTAACCATTATTAATTCTCCTGTAATCGATATATCATCTTCTGATATCCGAAAAAGGATTACCCAGCATAAATCAATTAAATATTTAGTTCCTCAAGCAGTTGAGAAATTTATTTATAAGAAAGGTATTTATATTTGAAACTGAATGTTCTTTTTTACAATCTGGGAAGAAGGACTATTACCTTTTTTAGGGAAATTGGAAGTATATCTTTTCTTTTTTTTCGTTTAATCAAGAGTAGTACATATATAATTCATGATAAAGAACTTCTCTTAGAACAAATGTTGAAAATGGGGGTAAATTCCCTCCCCTTAGTAGGTATTGTAAGTATTTTTACGGGTGCGGTTTCTGCCTGGCAGGCAGCCTATCAATTTCGTTCTTTTGGATTAATTTCACTTGATATTCTAGGAGGTGCCACCAGTGCGGCAATTTTTATTGAGTTGGCACCTGTATTAACCGGTATTGTTATTGCCGGCAGGGTAGGAGCCTCTATAGCAGCTGAACTTGGTACCATGCGGGTTACCGAACAGATTGATGCGCTGGAAACCTTGGCCATTGAACCGGTGCGATTTCTTGCTGCACCTCGTTTTTATGCGGGGCTAATTATGCTTCCCATTTTGGTAATTTTTTCTAACATTATTGCTCATCTGGGAGCATTTTTAGTAAGTTTTCTTATGCTGGATATATCTACCTATACTTTTTTTAATAGTGTACAAAAATATTTTATTGTGTATAATGTGATATCCGGATTAATTAAAGCAGTTGTATTTGGGGGGGGTACTGCTTTAATTGGATGTTCTATAGGCTTTCGTACTGCCGGTGGGGCAGAAGGAGTTGGGTATTCAACCATAAAAGCCTTTGTTTATTCCTCAGGTTTTATTTTAATAGGAGATTACATACTAGCAGTAATATTATTTTAATATGATTGAAATAGTAAATATAGAAAAAGACTTTCTGGATAAAGAGGTTTTGAAAGGGGTAAGCCTGAATATACCGGTGGGTAAAACTATGGTGATTATTGGTCAGAGTGGGTGTGGAAAAACAGTGTTACTTAAATCCATTATTGGATTAATAAAACCGGATCAAGGATCAATCATTATCGATGGAGAAGATATTACTCAGCTTTCTCATACCCAACTCTATGAAAGAAGAAAAAAAATGGGTATGCTTTTTCAAGGAGCTGCTCTTTTTGATTCCATGACTGTAGAGGAGAATATTGGACTTCCTTTAAAATATCATAAAGGATTATCCCATGATAAGATCAGAATAAAAGTTGAAGAGAAACTTCGTTTGGTGGGATTATCAGGTATTGGACAAAAGAAACCGGCGGAACTTTCCGGTGGAATGAAAAAAAGAGTGGGTTTAGCCCGAGCCTTGATAATGGATCCCCAATTAGTTCTTTATGATGAACCAACCACAGGTTTGGATCCCATAAGAGCAAATTCTATAAATAATTTAATACTCGAAACCCAGAAAAAATTTGATATCACATCAGTAGCAGTAACCCATGATATGATAAGTGCCAAGATGATTGCGGACAGGGTGGCAATGCTTAGTGATGGAAATATTGTTTTTGAGGGTACATTTAAGGAATTGGAATGTTGCAGTAAACCAGTGGTGAAACGATTTATTAAGGGTATTTCCTAAATTATTATTTTTAATTTTAACCTTATAATATACAGGGGCTGAGGTTAGCCGAGAAAGTGATTATTATGTGCCCGGCACTTCCAAAGTGCTGGGCATATATGTATCCCTTACTTTACAGATTTAGTTGAATTTTTTTAAAAGGCACTTGGTAGCTACATTGTTATTCTACCGCATATCCCACAGTTTGGGTAAGAATGACTTTTTTATGGTCTGGCAGCCCCATTTTTTTCTCTAAAGTCTTTTTATCTAGCCATCCCCGCACCACTGTAGCCAGTCCTTCCGAGGCACAAAAGAGATATATGTTCTGACTGATAAAACCGGCATCGGCAGCTGAATAAAAGATTTTCTGCTCTTCTGATCCACCTCCCATTCTGGAGAAATCTGCTACGAAAATTAAATTTACGGGTGCATCTTTCACGAAGGGCTGGCCTCCGGTAACGGCCCGTATATCTTCGGCCATAACCGATTCCAGAGTATTATCTTGGGCATTGTAAAGGTAGAGTCCTTTGGCAGTGGAAAGGTAAATATCGATTTCCTGATTGTTCATAGCTGAAGGAGCAGTTCGTTTACCGGATTCAGGGCGATTGATACCCCAGGCAGCCCAAAGCAGATTGGATAAAACCTGCAGGGGAAGATCTTTTTCGCTGAACTGGCGGGAAGTTTTTCTGTCCATCAGCACCTGCATGAGGGGC
>CAZKMO010000088.1:0-5343 GCA_964554015.1 uncultured bacterium | reverse complement strand
AGTCCCTGTTCCAGGGAACGGGGGGAATATCCCAGTTCTCTTTTTGCTTTGCTGTTGTCACCATAGTAGGTGGTTCCAGCAGTGACCCGCATGGCTTCGGAAGAAAAGGAAGCCGGTAAAGGGAGTACCTTTTCCAAAAGAGCCATTGGTTTGGACATACCTTTCAGCATCCAGGGAGGAATCCATATGACATGAAGTTTCCGACCGGTTACCTGTTTTAGTTTCTTAATTCCCTGCCGGTAGGTATGACAGGGTCCGGAAATTATATAGGTTTCCCCGGGATTTCCTTTTTCCATAGCCAGCAGATGAGCCCGGGCTATATCCTCAACATGGGACCAGCAAAGCAGTGTTTTTCCGCCGGGGAGAGTTATCCATTTCCCCTTTACTGCTTTTTGCAGCAAATTACCTAATTGGCTGGTATCACCTGGTCCGTACACCATACCCGGCATAAGGATAACCAGGGGAAGTCCCTGCCGGATAAAAGGTTCAGCCACTTCATAGTGAGCCTGCCACTTGGTTTTATCGTACACACTTAAGTGAGCTCCCTGGTAACGGTAGGTTTCATCCCTGGGCTGTCCTTTGGTATCGGAGTTGACAGCAAGAGTGCTGGTATAAACGCCTTTAGAAATTCCCAGTTCCTGCATGGTCTCCAGCACGTTCCGGGTGCCTTCAACATTGATTTTTTCTGTTTGACTGAAATCAATACCATACTTGTACCGGCCAGCCAGATGGAATATGCCGTCTGCACCTTTCATCGGATCTTTCAGCGTCGTTCTATTGGTAATATCCCCCCAGGCCAGTTCGACGCCGGGAGCTAGAAGATGCCGTGCTGAGGAGAGATCACGCACTAAAGCCACTACCTCATGACCTGCTTCCCGAAGCTGTTTTATTAGATATACACCGATAAAGCCAGTACCGCCGGTGATGAAAAATCGTTTTTTGGTTTTCATGAACATATAGCCTTTCGTCAATATTTCCGCTAACTTCCCGGTAAATATTTTCTCTCTATACTTTTATAATAATCAAGTGATTTATCCGGTTGTTCATACTCGGCCGGAATGGGCAGTTGGGAAAAAGTCTGAAAGTACAAAAGGCAGGTATTTCGCCACTCAATGGCATCACGAACCTGTATCTTCAATAGGGACTGCACGTGCTTAAAACGCTCTTCATCAATTTTTCCCTCCAGGGTATTCCATAAGGCCTGCATCTTCTTGACCTGATCGGTGCCTTGATAGTATTTATAGCAGAGTCCCTCCCAGAGGGTGCGTCCCGAATTCAGGGTATAATCCCAGGGCACATGATGAAACCAGAGCAGGAATTTCTCAGGGCAGGTTGCAAGATTTTCAAATTTTTTTGCTACTTCCGGAAAATACTGACTGGTAGCATAACTTCCGGTTTTGGTTCTGTCGAATCCAATTCCCTCTGCATCAGCCCGATTATAGTAGACAGAAGTCCAGTCAGCCCGCTGTTTATCCTTTATCCAGGGACCGGGGCCATAGTGATGGTGCCAGGCCATCTGATGATGCAGTCCCAGAGGAGTACGGTAATTGACACCTGCTTCCCGAGACATCATCATGATCTGGCTCATGGTCTTTACCACTTCCGGATCACTGCCATAAGTCATCCGAATCCAGTCTTCAGCCAAGGATTCGGATTTGCTGGTGTGATCCCAGGCCAGTTTACCAAAGGCATACCAGTTTGCTTGAGCAAGGGGATGACCACACCAGTTCCGGTCATCCCCGATATTGGAAACGCCGGCTATGCCGGTGAGGTTGTAATTATACACCGAACCATCAATAACCTTGGCTACGGTTGATCCTTTTCCTCTGGCCCAGGTGTCTGCATCCAGACATTCTTTATACAGAGGTGCCAGATAGGTGAGGTGTATTCCCTGTCCCAGATATTCCTGGGTGATCTGAAATTCCATCATCACCGGAGTATGCTTCATGCCCCCGAACAGGGGATGGAAGGGCTCCCGGGGCTGAAAGTCTATGGGTCCGTTTTTTACCTGTATAAGCACATTATCCTGGAATTCGGCATCCAGGGGTACAAACTCATTATAGGCTTGCTTGGCCCGGTCTTCCGGTTCTTCATTGGAATACACAAAGGCCCGCCACATAACTACCCCGCCATGAGGTTTTAGGGCGTTTGCCAGCAGATTGGCGCCCTGGGCATGACTGCGCCCGTAATTCTGGGGTCCGGGCTGGCCTTCGGAATTTGCCTTTACCAGAAATCCGCCGAAATCCGGAATATAGGAGTAAATTTTATTAACCTTTTTAGTCCACCAGTCGATTACTTCCTCATTGAGGGGATCGGCAGTTTTTAGCCCGCCTATTTCCTTGGGAGCGCTGAAACGGGCGGTGAGATAGACCTTGATTCCATAAGGGCGAAATACATCGGCCAGGGCGGCTACTTTTTTCAGATATTTAGGAGTAAGCACATCGGCATTGGCATTGACATTGGTAAGCACAGTTCCATTAATGCCCAGGGAGGCATTAGCCCGGGCGTAATCCTTATAGCGAGGTTTTATGTAATCAGGCAGGGTATGCCATTCCCAGAGTGAATTGCCGGCATATCCCCGATCCACACTTTGGTCCAGATTATCCCAGTGATTCAAAAGGCGCAGGTCGATTTTGGGTGAGCTGGAAATATCCAGATTCCGAATATTCTTACCGGTCTGAAGCATCTGCAGAAAATGGAAGGTTCCGTACAGTAATCCCATGTCCGTATTAGCAGTAATAACAATGGCTTTATGGTGCCGGATTGAGGTGGTGAAAATAGTATAGCCTTCCTGTCCCAGCTTAGCCAGCCGGTCCTCCACTTCCAGTGAGTTTATCAGTGAAGAGTTTGCCGGAGTCCCTATGAGCAGCATATTATTTTTTTGAGGATGGTCGTTCATTTCGATTTTTTCTCCCAGCAGTCCGTTAAGACCTGACTGAATTTCTTCCCAAAGGACGGACATGGTTGCCGAGGTGCCCTCAATGACCACCTGGCTCAGGGCAGATTTATAGTCAAGTAATAGTTCTGTATCTTCGATCTTATCATAACGCAGCCAGAGTCGGTAGCCGTCTTCGGCAAAGATTCCTATATTTAGAAATAAGGATATAAATAGCATGAGAAAAATGTGGTTAATTTTTTGGGGAATTCTTTTATAAATAATCATGTGTTACTCCTGATTCTTTTAAATTTTCTAATAGTTCCCAAAGGTTTCCATAACCTTTGTGGTCAGAGAAATGTTACCATGAGAATTATTCTATGCCTTAATAGTCCAGTGATTGTGCATTTTCTCCTTCATAATACCTTCGTCTCTTCAGGGGTACATCAGCCTGGTCGGAATAACCCCGCATTTCCCAGAATCCTTTCCGGGATTTTTCTACAGCTTCCAGCTTAGTGACCCATTTCGCCCATTTGTACCCATATTTTCCGAAGGCGATCAAGCGAAGGGGAAAGCCATCCTGCTCCTTGAGCGGTGAACCATTCACCTCATAAGCTAACATGGCATTATATTTTAGGGCATAGGAAACCGGCAGGGCGGTTGAGTAGCTGTCCGCACAGCTGAAATAGATATATTTTGCTTCTGGTTGCATACGAGCTTTATCCATTAAATCTTTGACCAGAATGCCTTTCCAATTTCCCCAGACCTCCCAGCCTTCCACGCAGTACATGAGTATGGTATCCGTGTAGGCTGCAGGAAAGGTCTGACTTTCGTTCCAGGTCAGGGTGTAGGGATAATCAACCAGACCGGTTATTTCTAATTTAAAAGTATTCAAATCAATGATTGGCACTCCCAGGGCACTGCGAATAGGTCCTTCCTGGGCCGATTTCAGCTTCCCGCCCTCCGGTGTGGCCATAGTGGTTACATCAGTTATTTCATTATTGTTATTATTATCATTATTTTCGTAGGGGGCTATTTTTTTATTAGTAACACAGACAAAGAAAGATGTAATGATTATAAGTGTAAATAGTACAGAAATAGGTGATTTTTTCATTTTTTTTACCTCGTTGTGAATTAAATTAAATATTGTCATCCTGAAATTTTAAGTTAAAAAATTAACTTTTAGATGGCGAAGTCTTCGGGTAATTTAGATTGCTGAATATATAATTAATTTTAAAAGGGATCGTCATCTCTACTAAGATGAATAAAATAATGGTAACAATCAAGTCATTTATATTAGATTCTCATGACTTAGGAGTTGCCAGTCTGAAACTCCTTTTCATAATCCTTTCTACCGATAAAAAAATAATTGTAATATGTTATTTTATCAAGAGTTAGCACTCTGCCTAACCGTTACTTATCTTCTGGTGTCCATTCCCAGCCGGCAGGGATGATTTTCAAATTAAGGGATTCGGTGCCGGCCAGATTATTTTTTACAGCTTCTGATAATGCTTCCGAAGCATGGACCACATACAGATTCCTGTAATCGGACAAGGGTAATTCATTCTTAAAATCAGGATAGTTATGATAGGAACAGAGAATATTCAGGCTGTCATTGTCTGTTGTTATCAATACACTTATAAAATTCATCAGATTGGGCGTGTAGTCAGTAATCAACAGGGTTTTCCCGGAGGAGGAAAGATATTCTGACAGAGAAAGGTTTGCGGGACAATCACGGCGTTTTCCAATACAGGGTTTATTATAAACAATTGAAAGTGAGTATAGGCAGCAAAGCACCAGGAGAAAATAGGTAATAAAGAAAAGAACCTTCTTCTTTTGAAATAATTTAGCAATAGTAAAACCTACAACCAGGAATACAACAATATAGCTGACTATGGTGTATCTTTGCAGAAAGGCCAAACCGCTTCCCCTAATGAGATCCGTGAGCAGGAAAAATAAAAAATTGGGTACAATGAGAAACAACAGCAGCCATTTGTTGTCACTGCTGGATATTTTTATGGAATAGACAAAACCGGCAAGAATGGCCAATGTCACAATGCTGACCAGGATTATATCCCGCCAAACAACGGTGGATATGCTGTTTGTAATGATGGCTATAATCCAACTTTCGTTAGTGGTACTCAGAAACAATTTACCCATACTGGTCAACTGACCGAACAGCAGCTGCCAGACTGAAAATTCCATATTCCAGGTTGAGGCCTTTTGCCAGGCCATGGCATTGGTCAGCTGGGTATAATTTTTTATCATAAAAAGAATCCAGGGCAAGTATATCAAAAAGGCAATTACCTGGATTACGGTAAATGGGAGCCATTTGTCTCTCTGGCGCAGGTAAATATAGAGGGCGTGTGAAACAATCACCAGGGATGAGAATAATGATATATACAAAGCAATAGCAGTTGTAAGTCCATAGACGATCCACCATCTGCTCCTGTTTTCCTCCAGGCTTT
>CAZKMO010000087.1:0-14848 GCA_964554015.1 uncultured bacterium | reverse complement strand
GTAAAAAAGCAGGGGCAGGGTGAGAAGATAGACAAGGAAGGAAAACAGACGATAGTCCATATAGTCATCACCCGCAATTCTGTGCCAGAATACAAGCAGTACATAATGAAACGGGGTGAACTGGGGCATTGTCGTCAAACCGCTGATCTGGGATGAAATGGTATGCCTCCCGTTGTTCAATGCCAGTTGTTGGTGGTAATAGGAGATATTCTTGATTTCGTTTTCCGGAAAAAGATAATAGAATTCGCCCAATTTAGTTCCGGAGGTATGGATGATGGTTGAGACTTCATCTTCCCAGAAATAGGTTTTATCGAGTTTGGTGAAGTTCATCACCACCCCGGTTAGAATAATCACCAGGTATATATATGGTTTTTGAAAAAAGTTATTAAAGGCACTCATGTTTGTTTTCCTCCTTATGAAGTTTATGCTTCGTATGGGTCTGCTGCTAAGAGGAATTTTCAACACCAGAATATGGTATTCTACGGTTTAGGTGAAATCCAGCCTTTTGTAAACCATTCCATGCGATTATTGATTTGTGATGTGATATTAATTATCTTTTTGTTCTTCCTGAACTTTTTCTTCCGGCCCCGGTATAACTCCCAGCTGCTGCATCATGCCCAGATTATCCATATTCACCCAAACTTCGACAATCTTC
The DNA here is from genome assembly GCA_964554015.1 of uncultured bacterium. Lineage (GTDB taxonomy): Bacteria > Zhuqueibacterota > QNDG01 > QNDG01 > CAYUAG01 > CAYUAG01. Next base: position 14,193 of record CAZKMO010000087.1, on the reverse strand, counting down.
CCATCCTTGATACGAAATATTTCGATTCCCGTGACCCTGATGTGGTTGCCAGTAGCCGGGATCCCCATAAATTTACCCTTGTGAGTGCTGGTTACGGTCCATCTTTTTGCCACTTTGTCTCCTTCTGCTACCAGGTCATCGGAGGTGATATGCAAGTCCGGGAAGGCAATGAAGTACTCCTGACAGAGCTGTTTGTACTGCTCTAAATTCCGGTCCCCGCTCACAGAATGCATTATAAAGTCTGCGCTGTGATACTTATTTATGGCAGCCAGGTTATGTGTGTTCCAAAAATCTTCTGTATAGACCTGCATGAATTCCTTGTTCATATCTTCGATGGTTTTGGATTTATCTGCTTTTTCTTGACCTATACATCCGGCCGGAGACAGTAACAGGACAAAAATGCACATGAAAGAAATTAAAAATCCGATTCTTTGGTTAATGCTAAACATTGCAGACCTCCTTTTCTTTTGGTGATACTGTCACTCTTTGACTTCGCTCAGAGTGACAGTATAATTATAAATACATCATTTGGTATCTTTTTTCATCTCAAGCGGACTTGGGGGCTGTTTTAGTCCCCTATAAAAAGGTTAAGATCAACCGCTTCCGCCATGAGGCGGTGGCCGGTCTCATTGGGATGAAGGTGGTCGCCGGTGTCAGCTGCGGGTAAAAGACACAAGGGATTTTCCGGATCGCGCAGGGCCTGGTCAAGATCGATGACAGCATCAAAGTTTCCACTGGTCCGTATCCATTGGTTGACTTGCTGCCGTGCTTCTTCATGTTCCGCGGAATCGTAGAAGGAACCGCCAAAAGGAAGCAATGTTGCTCCATATACGAGAATCCCTTCTGCATGGGCCTGGTCGATCATCTGCTGGAAAGCAGTAATCAGGTTGTCCGCTACTGTAACTCCTCCAGCCTGACCGATATCGTTGATTCCCTCCAGAATGATCAGCCATCGTACCCCGTTTTGCTCCAGAACATCTCGTTGGAAGCGGCTCAGGGCGGAAGGTCCCAGACACTGACGCAGTACGCAATTCCCGCCGATCCCCTGGTTCAGAACCGCTACTTTGCGGGTATCAGGATTTTCCTGGAGGCGGCGGGCCAGTTCGTCCGGCCAGCGGTTTTGCTTATTGGTGCCGGATCCGCGTCCATCGGTAATAGAATTACCCAGAACAGCAACAGCAGCGGCCGATGGAGGTGCCTTGACATCGATTCCGTCGATAGTGTACCAGTGATCTGTGGTAACCGCATCAGGCAGATCAACTGCGGAAACCGCATCCCCGGGATAGATATAGGAGGTGGTCCGCGAGCCGGGATGGCCGGTTACATCCGGGGGTGTATCTCCGAAGTAAATGGTGATAGCCAGATCAGAACGTGGCTCTAAGGCGAAACGGAAAGAATCTGAGGTAACCGCAGTTCCCGGTGCAATAGTGACCTCTGTCTCTCCTCCGAATTTCAGAATCACTTCAGTATCCGGATCGATGACACTGCCTCCTTGGGAGTCGGCAATATGCACTGCTTTTAAGGTTAGGGGACTAGTGCTGAATTCATTGGAAAATTTGGCTTTTAAGCAGTCTCCTCCCAGAGAAACCCGCACGATCTGTCGAAGAGTATTGTTGCTCAAACCGGGTTGGGGCGGCATATTGCGTGGTTCCACCAGCTGCTGGGCCGTACTCCAGGTTCCAACCCAGATGGTAGTGTCTGAACCACTGGTCATCTGTGGTTTATAACAGGCGGAAAAAATCAGAGTAAACATCAATAGAACCAAAACCGGTATGGTGGTAAACAATAAAATTTTAAAAGGTTTCATGAGCTTAATCCTTATAAGTTAAAAGTTATAGGTTATATTAGCTGCATTTTTCAGTTTCGACTAGGGTCCATCCCGTCCCCTATTTTATTACGACCCGGGGTAGAAAATTCTGGATCGATCAGATAAGTCATATAAATCTCTATTAGGGATCATTCACCCAGGCAAGAAAATTATCCACCAGCGGTTGAGGCACGCCCAGCCACATATTGGTATCACCGCAGAAAATAATACGACCCTTTCCATAAGACATCACTCCCAACACAGGAGGACCTGACGGTTCACCGGGATCCTTGGAATGATTGTCATTATAATCAACATAACTTGTGAGAGACAACCTGCCAATAATCTCTGCCCCAGGAGGATAATTGGTTAAACCGCTCCCCACATTGTAGAAAAGAGGACCAACACCTGAGGTGAGGGGATGGGTGGTATAATTGTTAAGCATATTATCACCCTGGGTAGCGCCCTGAAAATGAAGCCCGAAACCTATTGCCAGGCCATCATCTGCATGATGATCTGCTAGTAATAACAGATTTCCACCATTCTGTACATAATTCTGATAAGCCGCAATTTCTGCTACGGTGTAGCTACCAAATCCAACGGTTCTGATGACAATGTCATAGTCAGCCAGAAGAGCAGGGGTGATGGTTGCGGGTCGGGGCAATTCGGTGACTCTATGGCCGCGTGATTTTAGAAAATCCGCTAATGGTTTTCCCTGATGATCCGCATTTGAATCAAAAGGGCCGCTCTGGGGAAACCACCATACTCCTCCGTCTCTGGAGGCATCAATAAGAAAATGGCGTTTGATGCGGGTATCCAGTCGACCGATCTGTTGGGTTGAAAGATAAAAAGGCTTGGTGTCTCCTTTCCCAAATCCACTGGAATAAGGTACAATTGATGTTTCCTCTGCACGCCCGGAAAAATAATCATAAAGCCGCATCACATTCACTGGTAATAGTCCGTCTTGGGATACGATGATGGTTGCTATTCTGAATTTTTTTTGAGCTGAACCATAGTCAGGAATCCTTGCCCCCATATGGCTGATGATATCACCTATAGTAACAGTTGTTACCGGTCCATTAAGTACCCCATCAAGTGGTTGATTCTGATCATTGAAGATAAAATGTGAACTAACACTGCTGGAAGGAAGAAAGCCCATCAAGTAGAGGCTAAGATCCGTGTAAACTTTCGGATTTGTATTTGGAACCATATTATAATTACTACCGGCCGGTACAAGGTCATAATTAAAGGTAAGCCCCTGACCGGGTTCTCTTGCCCAGCCCATAATACAGGATGCCAAATCTGAAAGCGGGTAATGGGGCACAGCGCTGTCAAGAGGTGGAACCGAGAGAAAATTGACCCACTGGTGACCCAGCTCATGCTGATAGTCTGGTGAGGCTCCATCAAACATGGTGGGAATGGGAAAGACAGTGCAGCCTTGCAGTCGGCCGTCGCTGCCATAGGTAGCAGTATTGTCGAACAGGGGGATGCCGATGTTTTGCACATCATTCCGCATACGAAAATGATAACGATTTTCAGGATGTGGAAAGGCATAAATCACATTCACAAAATCATAATTATCTTCAAAATGAGCATAGAAATCCTGAATCAGAGGTACAAGTTGATAGTCACTGAAAAAAGCAGGTCTGACAATATTGACCAAGTGTTCTGAATACTGCACAGAAGCAGATACCGGGGTAATATCGACCGCTGGGATTGTACTGTTGATAATATCTGCAAAAATATTGAGTTGTCCTATCTGAGTAGTACCGAAGTAAAGTCGAAGATAACCAATAAAATTGCGATATACATCATCCGGGGTGAAGTTGTAAAGAATGTCCGTCATCCCGATGGAAACCGTGTAGATTCCATCCCCTGCTATGACATCGCTACCGGAACCATCATCAACCATCGCTATCTCAGTACTGGTTGATGGCAGGGCAAGTTTCACCTCAGTTGGTGATCCTTCAACTTTAGCTTCCAGGATCACATCCGTGGTGCTAGACTCATTGATTACCTTGGGTGTGAAGCGATAATAGGTAACTGAAATGTCATCCGGTTCACAGCCGCAGATTAAAATGAGTAACACCGTAACCAATGCAATCACTTTTCCGTTCTTTATCATAGTATTCCCTCCTGTTTAAATTTTATTATTGGTAATTGATTGCCCTAAATTTCCAATCCACGGCATAATATTTTATAAAATCTAATATAACATCAGCTCAAAATCCAACTAGACCACTATGTTTGTATGTAGAAACATAGTCTTTAAATTATTTATAATTCATCTTTGCCAGCCACAGATTTAATAATAGAAATCCACTGGCAGAAATTTCTGTCCAATATGTAGGATTTAGAAAATCCACTCCCCTTAGAATATCAATAAAGAATGAAAATAAACATTAAAACTTAATAATTTAATTAAAGAAAGTCAAGAAAAAGATTGTAAAAAAATTCCCCTTATCCTTCCGGATTTCCCATGGTCCCGGACCTTTCATTCTGGGGTAGAAATAGCTGCAATTTTTAGGTTTGATTTACGGCAGCTTTCAGTTTCAACCAGAGGGGCACAGCCCCTTGGACTCCGCTCAGGGTGACAGTATGATTAAATATAGGTTATTCCCTATTATTTGTCATTCCGACATTTAAATGTAACAGTAGTATTTTCGATTTCTCCCAGGTTGCGTTTTGATAGCCTGTTCTCTATGATTTATTTCATCACCACCAGTTTTTTCGCCCAGCTATATCCTTCGGTTTCCAGCCGGTAGAAATAAATGCCGGAACCGACTTTTTCCGCATTCCATTCCACAGAGTGAATTCCGGCGGAACTGATCCCATCGACCAATATCTCCACCAGTCTTCCCTTGATATTATAAATAGACAATTTTACCTGACAGGTTTTGGGCAGTTGATAGGAAATAGCGGTTACCGGATTGAAAGGATTGGGGTAGTTCTGAAACAGGGTAAAATTATCTGGCTGGGAATGAGCGGGTTTGGGATCGATTCCCGCCAGGGGTAAATTGCTGAATGCCTTGACACCATGCAATGTGGGTACAAAAAGTGAATGGCGGGCAACAATGGGCTGAAAGAAATAATCGGCAGAGGAATCACTCCACAGACTATCCCCGGTGCTGAGTTCAAAGGCGTATAAAGTTGACTCTTGTACACTCCATCTGCGTACCACATAATAGACCACCCCGTTAGCAATGGTGGGAGTAAATACATGTTTTTGCCTATACCGTCTGCTCCAAACCAGGGTACCGGTTTCCTTGTTTACTACGGTTATTCCATCATAAGAGTCAGGATATAGGCCTCCCCAGATAGGAAAACAGAGATATTTATCCGTAACCGCTATGGCATTTTTGTTATCTTGATTGGTTAATCCATCTTCATCCATATGATATCCCCATACAATTTCCCCGTTACTTTTATCAACTGCAATGATGCTGTCCCTGGAACTGGTGTAGATATAATTTTCGTCCAAAGCAATGCAATCAAGCCCCCAGGTTTGAAGCCACCAGATAGGTTCGCCGGTAATTTTATGGTCACAGTACATTGATCTTCCTTTGGAATAAAAACAGGAGGAATCATCCAGGGCAGGGACTCCGTAATCGATATTGAAAGTCTCTTCCGACCAGTTGACCGATCCATCCTGAATATCAAGACAATAGAGGCTGTCTGTAAACAGGTAAAGCCTGTTGTCATCAAGGACAGGTGCAAAGGCAGGGATATCTCTGAACCAATTTTGGGATCCGGTTTTACGATCCAGGGCATAGAGGCCATCGACATTATAGGCAGCACAGAAAAGCAAAGAATCATTGACTGCAGGTGTCATAACAGCATCACCCTCTGCTCCGATTATTTCAAATTCCCATACCTGTTCCCCGGTTTCAAAATCATAGGCATACAGGAAAGCGGGATTTACCTCGTGGGTATCGTAAGTGGCAGTGTACAATATGTCATTGTAGAAGGCGAGATTTTTTGCCCAAACATCACCGTAGGTATATTCATATTCAAAGGGAGGCTTCAACCAGGCCTCATACTGCGCCCAGGAATTCTGTTCCCTGGATTTACTGTTCATGGTCCAGTTGTACATCTGGGTGGAATCCGGCGGTTGGGGCGGTTCTTCCGCTAAGATAACCTGCCCCAGGGTTTCCGTGGCTTCCCAGAGGGCGTTCGGCGGCCATGCTGCCGCATTCCCGTAAAGCAGCCCGTAATCGCTGCCCGGATCTTCAACCCAGAATGCCATCCATACGGTGTCTCCAGGTTCGGTGGTCAGCAGGCCGTCGGTAAGGGGCACAGCTGCTTCATAATGAAGCTGATTGTCGGTCAGGGAGACATATCCCCGGATATCGGTTGAGATCACCGGTACCCCGGAATGAAAGGTATGGGGATACTGTCCGGTATAGGTGGTAAAAGCAAGGGCTGAGTTATAGATTCTGAAAGCGCCTTCTTTAGGATTAGTATCCCACTTCTGGTTATGGTTTGCCTCCAGCATAAAACCCAGACAATTAAAAAGTTCCACATTATCATCGTTCTCATCTTTTACTGCTATATAGAGAGTATCCTGGGAATTCTTGACATACAGCCAGACCGGATAATAGGCATTGGGATTGCCGATATCGGTTTTAAAAGCTTCCATCCATTCACTGTCCTGAATGATACCATCCAAAACCGGCTGCTGTTGCACCCACCTGGAATCGAGTTGATAACCTGAGTTCGCGGTCGTACCATGAATTGCTTCAGATGGTCCGTCGCTCTCTGTCATCACAGCCTCTACCTGGTAATAGTAGTCCATACCGGGCTCTGCGGTTTTATCCAGGTAATCCAGCATCAGTTTGGGGTAGGGCCTGGATGAGGAATTGACTTCACCTAATAAGGAAAAGGGGCCGGTTGCCTCGGTGCTGCGGTAGATTTTGTAACGGAAATTCGTATCGGTTCCGTAAGGCGGTGACCAGGAAACGGGTATCATGTTCTGAAAACCGGTGCCCACTGATATCAGATGGGGTTTCCGGGCAGGATGTGCGGTGGCATAGATATTTGCGCGATCCTCGTCCCTGCTGTCTTCCCATAAGAATATCTTATTCCCGGTTGCATCCATTCCCGCACAAGGACGTTCTTGATAGGGCACTCCCTCTTCTCCTACCCGATAGGTATCATCAACAGCAGTTCCCGTCTCATCATAATCCCGGGCATAGACCGTGTAATAGCGGTCATCACCAATGCAATAACTCCTTGACCAGGCAATCATATAGCCGCCCTGGGGATTGCTGGTTATTGTGGGGTAATAATGCGAATCTGTATCGGCTGTATTATCAACCACGGTCATGGATGTTTTAGGCAGACCATCTTTATCAAATAAAGAGGCATAAACGTGCCAGTCATTGGCTTCGTCCACATACACCCAGGTAATCATAAAATCCCCGTTTTCCTGAACAGCCAGGGAAGGCGAGTATACATGTTCTGTCTGGTCCGGATGCTGACTGACTTCAAAATTGTCGCCCTGAGCAAGGCCGTTTTCATCGAAGCGCTGGGCATAAATATCGGGTAATCCGCTCCGCTCATCGATCCAGGCGATGACAAAGTTACCGATGGAATTCATGGCAATCATGGGAGAATTCTGAAATCCGGTGGTATCATCATTAACCTGCATCTGATCCCCTTTTACACTCCCGTCCTGATTAAATAACCGGACATATATTTCCCGGGATAATCCCCCTTTTGATAAGAACCAGCATACGGCAAAGTCACCCGAAGGGCTCATGGCAACTTTGGGGCTGCCTACTCTTTCCCCGGATTGACTTTCGTATATGAGAAAAGGATCCGTTTTGGGTGATGTGTTCTTGTAAAACATTCTTCCGTAAATGGCATCACCTTCTTCGGGATTCTCATCCCAGACTACTAGGAAATGTCCGTTTTCATTGAGGGCTACATCCGGTGAAACCTGAAAGTTGCCCCAGCTTGGATCCACAAGGTTGAAAGGGGTCTCGTCAGTCAGACCGTTTTTGGGGACATAGATGATGGAACCCTGCCCTTCATTCGTATCAAAGTCATAATTGGCCCAACAGGCCACCACCACCCCGGATGTATTCATATCCATGCTGGGGAAAACAGAATCTCCCATTTCAGTTCCTGTATTGAGCCTGACATCCTGGGCATTATTGAGACCATAAAAAACGATCAGAAAAATGAAAAGGAAAACGAGTGTTTTATATTTTTTCATTGTTCAATTCCTCCGGTAATTTGATGTTTGTTTCTACCATCCCTTGTCTGCAGTATCATTCAGTGAATTAGGCAACGGTTTTTGATTGTTTCAGGGTTAGACCCTGGAACGGGTTATATATAAATATTATCATTTTAAGCTTTGATATTGAAAAAATTTTTCATTTTTCCGCTGGGGAAGAATTGAAAGTTTACCTTGTTTTATTATTTTTCCCTTTCTCTGCCGCAGGGGCTAGGGTCTCTGGGGAGTGATAAATAAATCTCTGGGAATTCAAGAAGCATTACTCCTGAAATTCATAAGCGCCCATATCAATAGTGCTTCCTGATATACGGGGTTTTCCCTCCAGGTCTGTGGTTCTGGAAGGTAATCCGCTTAATGTGGGTGTTCCCCTGTTAATACAGGGTGAGTGCTGGTGAAGTCGATAATCCTCACTGAAAGGACATAGAAAAATAGGATCCAGATCCATAATGGTAGCTGCGTAATCTGTCAAAATAGAGCCGATACCTCCTTCAATGTTGCTATATTTAATGTTCAATCTTTGGGTTGGATATTGAAAGTCGATGTTTTCAAGACCTGATCCAGATTGATTCTCTCTTAGAATACAATTAGCAATGATAGGATAGGGTGTGCCTCGGATGCGAAGGCCGCCTCCTTCTCCATCCGACGAAGATGTTATGGTAGAATTGCTAACAATGGTGTTATTCACAATAGCCGGATCGGAATTCATGCAAATGATGCCCCCGCCATATCCTCCATTTTCGTAAAATTGAGCTGTATTATTGATAATCAGATTGTTTACTATTTCCGGATGGGAACCAAGTAACAGGGCGATGCCACCTCCCCCATAACAACCGCGGTTGACATTTTTGCGTATAATGTTGTTGTCCACTTTACCGGTTGAATTTGAAAAGTGGATGCCACCACCGGTATGGCTAGCAAAATTGTTTTCTATGATGTTTTCTTTAATCAAGGGATTACTCTTATTTACACATTCGATTGCACCACCGTCAGTCCAATAGCTATGGTGTGTTGAAGCCACAGAATCTCCGGCAATGTTATGACGAAGTATGCAATTTATTATCTGAGGAGAGGTTGAATCGCAGAGAATTGCACCTCCGCCTAATACAATACCGGTTGGGTTTTTAATCCATCCATGTTGAATGGTTAAACCGGCAAGGATATCATTTCGATTTTGACCTTCTGTTAATACAAATCCTCTTCCTTCCCATTCACAATCAATGATACAGTGTCTGGCGCCATTTCTGGATTTAATATAAATGTGTTTTAGGAATCCATTCCAATGTAAATTTTTATTTCCGCGCCCTGTATAAATACCATCTTCAATTAAGATCAGAGCACCATTTCTGGCAGCATTGATGGCTTCCTGAATGGTTGCATAATCTGTCGGCACATGGATGATTTGGCGTAGTGGACAGCCGGTTTGAAAAGTAAGGATGATCAATAAAAGGGTAATATAGATGTTCTTTTTCATAATAATACCTCCAAAAGTTTATTACTCATCCCTGGCTCCGAATTTTCCAGCCAGGGTCCTAAAAAGATCACTCCTTGTCGCTTGCATCCGTCTTGTTATCATCCCCTTGAGCTGAAATGAAATTCATTTGATACAGCCAGGCAATAAATTCATGGATCCATTTTTCCGAATCAGTTCCCGGACGGCCCGGACCAAATCCATGTCCGCCTTTCTTATAAAGCTTCAATTCGGCGGGAATACTCTTGGTTCGGAGGGCTTTATACATCAGGATACTGTTCTGAGGATTAACCGCGGGGTCATCCTGGGCATGCACCAGGAAGGCTGGCGGTGTCTTGGTGGTGACATTCAGTTCACTGAACAGACTTTCCAGAGTTTGTTTTTGAGAGAGGTCGCTGTTAAGCAATTGAGTGTCACTCAGGGTTTCTCCTTTTTTGGTTGCAATAACCGGGTAAACAAGGCACATGAAATCAGGGCGGGAGTTTACTTGTGAGATGCGGTCATTTCCAAAGGTATACTCTGAAAACATGGTTCCGGCCAGGGAGGCCAGATGCCCGCCTGCAGAGAATCCCATGATGCCGATCTTACTGGGATCGATATTGAGTTCTGCAGCATGGTATCGTACCAATTGCAGGGCTCGAAGCGCATCGGATAAAGGGACAGGGTGCTGGAAGTTAGCCCCGGGGGTAGGGGGCAGGCGGTATTTCAAAACAAATACGGTTATGCCTGATTGGTTTAGTTTTTCCGCCGTCGGCACACCCTCAACTCCGGTGGCAATATAAGCATAGCCGCCACCAGCGCATAGAACCACGGCTACACCATTGGAGTTTCCGGGCTTATACACCGTTATATTGGGATTATGAATGTTGAAGAAGCGTTTGCCGCAGGGCTTGGCTTTTTCGGGAATGTCCGGATTGATGCCGGGTGTGCCTCTGGGCCACAAAGCAATAACAGAGCCGGTTTCTATCTTATCCAATACAGATCCGTCTAAACCGCGCAGCTGGGCAGCTGTCCAAAGCGGGTATAGGATTATGATTATGGAAATGATACAATAGTTCTTTAATAAATTCATCGATAGTTTCCTTTTATTGGTACTGATTTTCCCCTGATTCCGGACTTACCGTGCTCCCCTAATTAAAAATTATTATTTTTTTGGTCTGATATTGTTTTTTTCAATAATACATTTAGCTCCGGCTTTATGAAAGGCAATGTTATATTTTTTTGCTAATTCTTGGTTGATATTCTTTCTTATTATTATTTTTCTCCCCCGAAATAATTTTTCAATCTTATTTCTGTCAGTTCTAAATATTTTGGCTAAATTATTTTGAACCCTATCAATAGTAAAGCCCTCTCTTATAGAACCATTGAATACAATATTATAGCTGGGAATGGTTTGGGCAGCAGCTAATATTTTTTTAAGATTTTCTTGATAAAGTTTATCTGCTTTGGATGTATATACTGATGCTTCGGCTTGTTCTTCTATGGAGTAGGCATATTTTTTTCCATATTTTATTATTACCCAATATAAAAGTCGTAATATCCAAAATGAGAAAGATTGAAGATATTGAATATTTTTTTTCATTTCTTCCTTATACTGTCGGCGAAAATCTCCAGAAGAAAAATGAAGGGGCCGGAATCCTTTTTTCTGAAGATAACTTATACTTTGAATATGTTCATCAAAAAGAGCTTCCACATCAAAGCCGTCAAACACCTGCAGCAGATCTCCATCCATTTTGGGGATGTTACCAGCGCTTTTATCAGAACAGGTTGATAAGGAAATATTTTCAAACCGAGTTATGAATTCAAATACTCTTTTTTTGCCATAATCATATATACATCCCCAGATAGAAATGTTTGTATGTTTTAGAACATAGACAAGACAGTCAGGAATCGTTCTTAGATAAAAGACATCTTCTTTTCTGAGACTAAGTTTTTCAAAATTTGCAATATCAATGTCAAGTTTTTTTAATCTGTTGTTCTGGTTTTCGCTGGAAATTGGTAGTAATTTTAAATAGGCTTTATTGTTGTATATGGTAACCATAAAGGTGAAAATAATGATCAACAAGGGAATTACAATTAATAATTCTATTAAAAAGGGTAATTTTGAAATGAATAGTATACCGATTGTGAGAACAATTATAAGTATTTGATATAATCCATAACTCATTTGTTTTTCCTATATTTTTTGTCCGATGGTTCCGGACTTCCCGGTCCGGGGTGATGGATTAATCTGCTGTTCCCTTCGATTCTGCTCAGGGTGACAGTATAATTAATTAGACACCATATCGCATTACCCGTCATCCCGAGCGGAGACGAGGGATGATTTGTAATTTACATGAGATGTTTCGTTCTTACACTTTGCCAACTCATGAAGTCTATTCCAATCACTGTTTATTAGTGCTTCTTTCTTTTTCCTGCTCCATTTCTTAATCTGTTTTTCTGCTGAAATTGCATCAACGGGATTATTAAAGCATTGAACAAATTTGAGTATTACAGGTCGTCTACTATATGTATAGCAATTTGGATCAATGCCTTGATTATGCTCATGTAATCTGAGCTCAATATTGTTTGTAATACCTGTATAATATGATTTATCTGTACATTGTAGGATGTATACATAATAGTTGTTCATGATTTTTTTTGTTTTATTTTTATCTGCTGTCACCCTTCGACTCCGCTCAGGGTGACAGTATAGTTACAGTTATGTTATTTCCTTTCACTTTTTATTCGGTACAGAGACGCTAGTCGTCTCAACCGGAGTCATCTGTCATTATATTATATTTAAAGTCACCCGTTGTCGAAAACGGAATTAATCTTTAGTCTTATTTATAAAGGATTTTGCCATATCCTGAAACGTTTCTTTTGGTTCAAAATTGAGGGGTTGATATTCAAACTTTGAATCATCCACCTGCCCCGTTAATAAAAAGTGCTTAACGAGATGTTGATAAGCATCTGTTTGCAAACTGAGAATATCTCCAAGATGGCTCATATTTTTTAATACAACATGGTGACCATTTGGTAAATAGCGGAGAAGCTTTTTACCACTGGATGCCGGAGTTGCTATGTCCAGATTACCGCTGATCAGCAATGTTTCCACATCCGAGCGTCTTAATTGGCGATACTCTTTTGCCACCAGTTTCAGGGGCCATGATTCTGGAGTTAACCCTGACCATTGGAATTTGGATACGGGTGATCCCAGCAAACAGCCTTCCGGCATGCTGTCATTAAAATAATCCCGGTTGATATCAAAATCGGTACTCCAGGCTTTGGCAGCGGCTTCACCCCAATTCAGGGGTGCCTGTTTTATCATTTCAAAAGAAAAGGAGAGATAAGCAATGCCGCTGTAGTCACCTTTTACTGCGGCCATAAAAGCATCAAAAACCTGGACTGCGGAATAGATGCTGTAAAGGCTGATAAACATTCCAATTCGAATCTGATCTGCAATAAGGGGCAATCCCATCCATGATTCCGGTAAATTATTCATGACCTTTCGCATGGTTTGTAGAATATCCTGGGATTTAGTCAGACATTTCGAATCTTTTTTCCATAATTCACCCCAAACAGATAGCAGGCTGTCACTGGTGGCAGGATCAAAATAACAATGCCCGGGCGGATTAACACCGGTTAATACAACCCGTTTTACATGTTGAGGAAAGCGCAGACCGAAAAGATATCCGATGCGTGTGCCCCAGCTTATACCAAATACATTGATTTTTTCATATGCGAGAATTTGACGCGCCCGGTCTATATCGTCGAGCATCTCGACAACATTGTAGCCATTTACATCAATGCCGGAATCGGTCATCCTGTTGTAACTTTTAAAATAGGCCTGCCCCAATCCATTTAAATACTCTTTGGACAGGGGATTTCCGGGAGTATTCTTCAGATAGTCGATCACTTCGCTGCAATCCAGAATTACGGATCCATCTGCGCCGCGATAACCGACCATGACCAGATCCTGATTTCCCAGCATCCACACATGAGGGCTGGAAGTGATATTCGGTTGTCCTGGTCCTCCGGCCAAAGTAAAGATCGGTTCTCGGGGAGTTTCCGCTTTTGATTTTATTCTTATGAGGGGCAGGTGAATGAGCCTGCTCTTTTCGTTATTCCGGTTCTCCGGTACAGCAAAAATGATAAAATCGGTTTCAAATTCTTGTCCGTTCCAGTTAAAGGTTACTGTATTGCACTTGAATTGACCTGACTTTAATGCCTTTACCTCCTCCCGGGCTGGGAAGGAGAAATCCTGAGCCAGGCAATGTGTTAATACTGTTCCGGTTAAAATCAGGCTCTTTATGCAAAAGTTAATTGATTTCATATTGTATTTTTCCTTGTTGCCTATAATTATAATTCGGTATTAACTATTCCAGTTCGCCCCGGGCCTCATAGCCCAGAGCATTGACTTGTGAGTCCGTTGCCCCTTAAAGTTTACGGGCTGGGAAGCCCACGGATTAAGCGCCTCGGGTAAGATACCCGAGGCAACCAAAAGATGTTCTGATTAGGCTTTGTTTAAAAATCAACCTTGATGTTTAATTAAGAGATTATAGAGCCAGGCAAAAATTGCTCCGCCTATCAGTCCATCAAAAAAAGCCCATACCAGACCGAAAATACTTCCTAAGGGTGAAATGCAGTATCCACGGTAGATATGTACGATGAAGGTGATTTCGCCGGTTGGCCCGT
>CAZKMO010000086.1:0-14866 GCA_964554015.1 uncultured bacterium | reverse complement strand
GCCAATTAAAGCGGTACGTGAGCTGGGTTCAGAACGTCGTAAGACAGTTCGGTCCCTATCCTCCGTGGGCGTAGGAGATTTGAGGGGTGCTGTTCCTAGTACGAGAGGACCGGAATGGACAAATCCCTAGTGCACCAGTTGCTTCGTCAGAGACATTGCTGGGTAGCTATATTTGGATGGGATAACCGCTGAAAGCATCTAAGTGGGAAGCCCACCCCAAGACGAGATCTCCCTTCCGTTTCGACGGACTGAAGGCTCCTGAGAGATTATCAGGTGATAGGCCGGAAGTGTAAGTGCAGTAATGTATTTAGCTGACCGGTACTAATCAGCCGTGAGACTTGACATTTGTTTTTGCCTGTGGCAGATAATTAGTTGCTTACCAATGATTTTTTCAAATTAATTATTTTATTTCCCGGTGATTATAGCGAAAAGGAAACACCCGATCCCATGCCGAACTCGGCAGTTAAGCTTTTCAGCGCTGATGGTACGACTTGGGAGACCATGTCGAAGAGTAAGACGTTGCCGGGATTAATATTAAACCCCGATTTTTTTCGGGGTTTTTTTATTTGGGAAATTTTTATATATTTATTGTGAATTAAAAATAATCGTAAAAGCCAGGATTCTAATCCATAAAAAATGAAAAAAACAACAAACTGCCTCAATTGCGGTGAAAAACTCAATGATTCCAATTATTGTCCTAAGTGTGGTCAACGGAATACAGATAAACAAATATCGATTAAGGAATTTCTCCATGATTTTCTAAAAGATTATTTTACTTTTGATTCAAAATTTTTCCGCAGTATTTTCCCCTTTCTTTTTAAACCAGGTTTGCTCACCAATGAATATATAAAAGGACGACGTGTTAATTATATTCTCCCTTTGCGACTTTATTTGTTTACAACTTTTATATTTTTTTTGTTATAGCGGTACAAACAAAAATAGAACATAACAAAATTGCAAATCAGTCAATTAATACAAGAATTTCAAGGGATTTTCTTCTAAATGTTTTAGATCCTTTTATTTCATCTTTACCCATTGAGAATAAAAAGGATATTGTTTCTTATCTCGATTCTTCTTTTTCTATCTATCCCCAGAAAAACGAGAAAAATATTGATATAACCATAACGGGTATAGATTCTTCTTCCAAGCTTTACACTTATTTTAAAGGTAAGGAAGACTATTTAGAAAGTCAGGGTAAAGAAGGTATAATTATCTTCTGGAAATCTGTTGTTGAACAAATACCTAAGGTGTTATTTATTATGGTTCCTTTTTTTGCTCTCATTTTGAAGTTACTTTATATGCGTTGTAATAGATAATATGTAGAACATTTAGTATTTTCCTTTCATGTCCATACCTTTATTTTTTTATTTTTATTAGTACCGGTTTTTATATCACGCTGGTTTATTGTTTTATTGATTATTTTTGCTATACTGTTATATTTATTTACAGCAATGAAACGAGTATATAACCAGTCTTTTCTTAAGACTTTGTTAAAGATGTGTATATTGCTTTTTATCTATCTGCTATCAGCCGTACCAGCTTTCATGACACTTGTATTTTTAGCTATTATTAGTGTTTAAAAGATAAAATAATTTTTTTATAACTTTAATGCAAAGAGAGGATGAGGAAATAATAATTAATTTTTCTTAAGAATTTTTTCCTAAATTTCTACTCCCAGAAAACCTTTAAAGGCAAAACCAAATAACATTGATAAAACAAAAAAGAGGGCCAGCCAGTGAATATGCATTCCCGCAAATTCCACTGATTTGGGGGGATAGCGAATAGTTATATCTTTTATAAATTGATTACCAGGAATTGTTTTTTCAGCAGGATTTAAAAAAGCCGCAATAGAATATGTACCTTTTCTGGACAAAGATAAAAGATTTGCCTGCTGATCTACAATTATTGTTTTATTTATTGTCAGGGTATCATATATACAACTTATTTTCCAAATACCTTTTTTGATGCCACTTACTCTCCAGAAAATTTTATGTTGACTGGGAATACGAACCGGATCAGTTTCTATCCTTATACCTTCAGAACCCTTTAAAGCAATTTTTTGTAGTGGAATGTTCTCTTTTACTGTCACAGATACAATGGTCTTTTCATTTGTATGCAGAGACCGGCTTCCATATCGTGATCCTATTTGGATTAAGATTAAAGATACAGGGATGAAGAGAAAGAGGAGAGGTTTAAATACCTGAACAAAATATAATAAATTGGCAGTGAATAACTTTACTACTGCAGAAAGAGAAAGGCTTATATCGTCATTATACAGCCTGAGTTCAAGCAAGTAAGCCTTAAGTTTGTTCTTAACTTGATGAATTTTATTCTGATTGGAAACTTTTTTAAAGATTAAAAGCATTACTATTCCGGTTAATAAGGAGATAAAGAGAATACTCCAGAAAGGATTTAGATTCTGAAAGGGGAAAAGTAAGATATTAAAAGATGTATTTAGAAATGCATTGATTGTATTGATCATATGTGGGTACTATTCCTTTGTTTGTTAATAATTCATAATATTACTAATTAACATTATGCTTTTTGAAAAAAATTCATTTAATCTTACCATCATTCTCTGGAAAATAAAATATCAAATTTTAAAAAAACAAAATGATAAAGGAAAATGTAAAATGTAAAATGTAAAATTATTTTCCATCCTTCGATGTTACTAAGAACAAGCTTTGATATTTAATATTTACATTTTGGATTAAAACCCACACTAGGAAATATATCCCAATCCCTGTAATCTTTTTTTAACTGCATCCAGAGAGTCATCACCATCTTCAATTTTATTAAATTCCTTTTCCAGAATATGAGAAATGAATTCTTCCACAGATGAATATCCAGCAGTTTGATAATATTTATTTGCCTTATCTAATAATTCTTTTTGAATTTTAATTTTTTTTACAGCCATATATAACTCCATCTATTTTTATAAGGATCTAACTCATTACATTTTTTTAAAAATTGATTTTCCATCCATTAAGGGATGGGCAGAAAAACCGAATCTTTCCAGAATGGAAGGAGCAAGATCCCATAAAGCAGGTGATTGCTTCTTTATTTCTCTGCTGCAGAGTAAAACACCTGGTACTATATTTGGATGCATACAATGGTCTGAAGACCATTTATCTGTTCTGTCTCCAATTATTTCATGGGGGAATTGGCCCAGAACTGAATAATCACTTATCCGATATCCTTGGTCATAACCTATAATAACATCTGGTGCTATTTTCAATTGGGGACCTGAATAGATTTTTTGGGCGTCGTAGGCACCTACAAGTACTTTTTTACCTGTTTTTGGATCTCTGACTTCTTTAAGCTTATGTATGATTTCAGCGACAATTCTATCCCGTTCATCAGGTAAAACTGAACCATGCATTTCTCGTCCATAAAGATTAATATAAATACTGTTCAGACCCATAACATAAGCTTTGGTCTTTTTCCAGTCTACATAATCATAAAATATACTTTTATGATATTGATTTTTGTCGGTTACTGCTGTAAATCCATTTTCAACCATCCAGGTGCTGATGTTAAATTCGCGGGTAAATGGTGAGAATCCATGGTCTGATAGGACAAATAAAGTACTTCGATTATCCATTTTAGAAACAGTTTGGGCCAATACTGTGTCCATAGCTTGATAAAAATAGGCGATAGCATTTTTTACCTGAGGGGGAGCATTAGGATCATAAAGAGGATGAGATGGATTCATGGTCCGCAGCAGCATATGAGAGTTCTGATCTACACTGGAAAAGTAAAAAAAGAATAAGCCTTTATTGAAATGATTCAGTTGATAATCGAAAGCTTGTAACCGTTCATTTAACACTGATTTGGATTGGACTAAAAATTCCTCATCAGAAAAAATACCATAAGAAAGTGCCTTGGTATCTTCCGGAAAACCTTGAGTGTAGAAACGGTCTATTTTTTTGCTGATTTTTTGAGAATAGTCATCTGGATTGCTTAAAGGGGAATCTGGATGCAAAGGATCGACATTTATGGGAGATACGTACAGGCGGAGAAAAGGATGAACCTTTTGCACATAAAATCGAACCATACCGTGAACAGAAGCAAAAACCGGAAGCAGGGTAAACTCAACTGGTATCCATTTTGTCCATTCTCCTTTTTTCAGTATTAATTCTTTTCCCTGAATATCAATTTTAATAGTATCGTTCCAGGGATCCCGGGATATTTTGAATATGGTGTGACTGGTTTCCTCTTTTTTATTAAGAGGATTAGAAGGTCCCTCCAATGTACATTGAAATTTATGATCGTAAGATTGTACCTGCACAATCCTTCCCCCACCTAAATTTCCTAGATTTTCATTTTTGTTTTCGGTAAACAAGGTAAAGGTACCATAAGTTCCAAGTAAATCGGGAGTACCGAGACCACTGATTTGCTTGGCTTTACCTTCAGTAACCGGAAAGTTTGCAGGTAATTTATACAGTAATACCGGTATATCATGTTTTTCCAGTTCGGACCAAAAAGTTGGCCCCTTTCGCAGTAATTCTACCTTGCCGCTTTTTAAAGGTATGGACCAGGAACCAAGATTAATATTTTTTTCAGGAGAATAGGTTCTGGAGGTAGAGAGAAAGGGAAGGAATTGGGCCGGATCACGATGAACAAAATCATAAATACCATGTACTCCCGGATTTGCGCCGCTGATAAAACTTGCCCAGGCAACCGGACTTTGGGGTGGCAGGGTAGTTCTCAGAGGGCTATATGAATTATTTCTTAAAAATTTTTTAAAATTGGGTAACATTCCTTTTTGAATAAAATGGTGTAATAATCCGGGATCCATCCCATCAATACCCAGAATAAAAACTTTTTCATCTATTTTTGAATTTTTTATCATGGGTGCGGCAAATAATGTATTGCCCAGATGGGAAGCAGCAGCCAGACCAGCTGCTGCTTTTGCAGACCGGGTTAAAAATTCACGTCTATTTATCTTATTATCAGACATAATTAATTCTCCTTTGGTGCCTTATTTTTATCCTTTCCGGAAATTTTTTTCTTATCAGTCAATTCCGGAATTGATAAAACTTTTCCATCCATAAAAGCAGGAGGGGTCAGACCAAACAAGGAAAGAATGGTGGGAGCAAAATCCATGATATTGGGATCATCATTCTTTATTTCATAATTAGAAAATAAAATTCCTCTGACAATTTCCGGATCCACTCCATGGTCTCCACTCCAGTTTTTTGTATTATCCTCGAAAACTATATCAGTAACTTTTCCTATGGCAGCATCCCAGGAAACACGATATCCTGTATTATAACCGACAATTAAATCCGGTGCATCTGCACAGTAGGGTCCTTTATATATTTTGCTGCTGTTGTACAATTTGTTTATAGCTGTTTTCCCGGAATCAGGATCTTTTAATCCTGATAGTTTATTAATGATTTCATTTTTTACCTGTTCTTGTTCACTTTTCTTGATGATACCTTGCTTTTCCCTTCCTGCAATATTTAAATAAATACCGGCCAGTCCAATTGAATAAGCCTTGGTATGAGCCCAGTCGATGTTTTGAAGATATTCTTGGGAAAGATCACCATTTTTGACTGACAAGTATCCATTTTTATAGAGCCAGGAATTAAGATTTATACCTCGAATAAAGGGTTTGAAACCATGGTCGGACATGACAAAAAGTAGTGTTTTATCATCAATCTTTTCTAATACTGTACCCAGCATTGTATCAGCATAATTGTAAAGATCTTCAATAACATTAGCATATTTTTTTTCATCTTTATTTTTATTGGCCGGATGGCCTTTAACCAGATAACGGAAAAACATATGCTGCATCCGATCAGTAATATCAAAGACACAGGCACACACTCCCTGTTTTGTTTTTTCCATCCCATAGAAAAATTGATTTTCCCGCTCTTTCTGGAATTTATAGGCCTGTTTGATAAAGGAATCCTCATCCAGTACATTTTCATTAAGCGACCAGGTATCTTCCAGAAGTCCTAAGGTTCCGTAACTTCCAAATAGTTTTGCCAGATATACTGAATAATAGTAGGGATGGGAAATGGGAAGAGCAGGTTTTTCCGGATCAATATTAATGGGAGAAACGTATAATTCAATTTCTGGATCAATACTCTTAAGATAAAACTGACATATGCCGTAAATTTTAATTCCCAATCCCGCCTTAAATTGTACTTTTATCCAGGGTGTAAAGGTTTTAATTTTTAAGGTGTATTTATCTTTTTTAATTTTTAAGACGCACTTTTCTGACTCAGGGGAAACAGTTAGGGTAAAGGGAAGGATTATGGGGGTATGCGGTTCTTTTATACTATTGTCCGGTCCTAAAAGTTCACCTTTATAAACATTTTTACTTTCTTGATTTAAAGTGAACAGTTGACCTCCGGTATAATTGCTATCAGTTTTTCCTGACTTGGTGGTGTAGAAGGAAAAGCTTCCTTGGGTACCACGAAGATCAGGAGTGCACATAGCTGAAAGCAGTGCTCCGTAGAATTTTTGGGGAGGAAAGGTGATAGGAACTCGGATTATATGGCTGAAAATGCCGTTTTCCCCCAGAATTTCCCAAAATGCTTTACTTTTGCGTAGCAAGGAAACCGTTGGTTTTCCCAAGGGGATACGGTATTTTCCAATTTTAATTGATTTGATATTCGGATCCACCCGGGAAGATGATAGTTCGGGTAAATAGGTTTTTGGATTACGGGTAAGAAAATCATAAATTCTGTGACGGCCAGGATTTGCCCCGGTGGTAAATGATGACCAGGCAACCGGAGAGATAGAAGGGTAAGTGGTTGCTAATCTTCTATAAGAACCTTTTTCCTTTAGCTTTTTAAAATGGCGCATTTTGCCCTGGGCCATGTATTCATCACATAAATCAGGATCCAAACCATCATATCCCAGAATTACAATTCGGGATATATGAGATTTTCTTTTAGATTTATTTCTTTTAAAGATACGGATTACTATTCTAATAGGGAGAGTAAGAAAGCTGAAGAAAGCTAAAATAAAAGAGACTAGCAGGGCAATAAGGGAAGAGAGAAAAGCGAATCCGGCACCGGGTCCGATATAAGCATATAGGTTATTAGGTATGATAATTAGTAATATTAAGAAAAATGTAAATATAATTATTTTTAATTGTTCAGTATTTATTTTAAAAAAAGTTTTCAAATTTTTATCTTATTAAATTGTTTGAATATAATTAATTAAGAAATTACATATAACCAAGTGATCTTAATCGCTCTCTTTCTTTTTTTGATAGTTGAAGAAACTTTACCTTTCCTATTTCAGATTTTTGAGAAAGTATATATGTATTCCATTCTTCCAGAATCAGTTTTAAATCATGGATTTCGTCATTATCAATACTTGGATAAAGATTATGCTTTTCCTGAGGATCGTTACTTAAGTCATATATTTCATATGTATGTTCACTGGGTTTGTAATAATCCCATAACTTTCCTTTTATCACTTTATATCTGTCAGAAATCACAGATTCAAGAAGTGACATTCGTTTAGTATCACTAATTACAACTCTATTTTCTATCTTATTTATATCTGTCAAGTTAATTTCTGTTCCATTAAAATTTATATTTTTTGGTTTTTTTATTTGTAATGTTGATAAAATAGTAGGCAAGATATCTATCGTTCCAGTATATTTATTTACTTTCATATGTTCATTTTTCCCGGCAGGTTTGATAATGAGGGGGACATGTATTAACTCTTGATAAAGTGATTTTGTATGGCCAATCCAGCATAAATGATCGCAGAAGGATTCACCATGGTCAGCTGTAAAGATAATTAGTGTATTATTATATAAATTTAGTGCTTTCAAGTGATTTATTACCTTTCCGATATAGTAGTCTGTAAAACTGATCTCGGAATCATATAATGCGCGTAGATATTTTAAATCATTTTCTGAATAATTATGAGCATTCTTTCGTAAAACGTGAGTGCTCATCCTACTTTTTACTTCACCCTTATAATCCGGGAAATAATTATACTGGTCATGTAGCATATAAGCAAAATGAGGATCAAAATAGTGTAAAAATAAGAAGAATTTATTTTTTTTATTCTTATTGATAAAATCGACAGCTTTCTGGCTGATTGAAGGCGAGGTTATGGAGAAATGCCCTCCCCAGGCATTCTCTTGATCAAAGGAGTCAAAACCCTGGTGGTAATGTAGATCTCGGCCAATAAAAGTATGAGAAATTATCCCTTTTGTTTTGTAATAATTGTCTTTTAAAATTTCCGCCATAAATAGCTGTTTTTTAGATATAATTATGGGATCATGTGTAATTCCCATTATAGCAGGATATCTAGAAGTAAGAATAGAAGCTATGGCAGGGGATGTCCAGGGAGCTGGTGAAATTGCATTTTTAAATAGAATTCCATCTTCGCTTAATTTATCCATATATGGTGTTGTATTTCTGAAATATCCATAACTTCCTGTATGATCAGCACGTAAGGTATCCACAATAATTAACAAAACATTAGGATCATTATTCTTTATTTTTTTATTATACAATAAGAATCCATGTAGAAAGATGAATATGATTAGAAAAGTTATCGCCCCAATATTTAAATATTTTATGGCATATAATTTATCAGCTATTTTTATCAATTTTTTATTTTTAAATATTATAAACCAGATAAGAATTAAGGTTAAAGCAAGCACAGTATCAGCAATTAAGCTAATGGTATGAAGTTTTCCAAAAGGAATAAAGAATTTATTCATAAAATATCCTAAAAATATAAAAAGGAATAAAAATGCCAATACTGATAAGAATAAAAAATATTTTTTCATTTTGTTTTTTCTTTTTTGAGAACTATCTCCGGATGAAATTTTCCTTTCGATTTTTTGGATTACAAAATTTAAGAATATAGTAAGTAAATAAGTTAGTAATCCTATTATTATCCAATGAGTAATTATATTTGTATAATTCATTATGATTAAATTAAACATTGAATAATATATGTATTTTTCCACAATTATATTTATGGAAGCATGAATAAATCCACCTAGGAAAGATAAAGAAAAAACAATAATTGGTATGGAAAATGATTTTTTTATATTCATCTATTGCTCTCCTATAAAAAAAATTTTTATATCTGAATTTAAAGATAAAAAGTTTTTTTATAAAACACAAGAGAATCCTCAATTTTCATTTTATGGTATTTAATTTTTTATCAGTCCCTGGTTATTTGGCAATATTCAAAGGATATGAGGGAAAAATCAGCTATGCTATACAGAATTTCATAATCAATTCCTCAATCTTAATTATATAAAGAAGGGAAGGAAAGTAATTTTTATTAAAACCCATGATTTAATTTTTATTTTTTAAATGATTAGATTTAATGATAATCATTACAGTTTACTAAGGAGATTAGGTGAGTATTAATTATTTATCCAGAGAAGGTCATAAGAAGTTAAAAGAAAAGCTTGATTTTCTTTACAAGGTAAAACGTAAAGAAATAGCCGAAAAAATCGAGTATGCCCGGGGATTCGGAGATTTAAAGGAAAATGCTGAGTATGCAGCAGCCAAGGAAGAGCAGGCTTTGAATGAGACCAGGATCAGAGAATTATCCGCTCAACTGACTTCCGCCCAGTTTATTGATGATATGAAATTTCCTGAAGGCAAGGTATATTTAGGAGTCAGAGTAAAATTAAAAAATATTGATACAAATATTTATGAAGAATTTACTATTGTATCCGAATCTGAGGCGGATGTAATGGAAAATAAAATTTCTGTAAATTCACCTATCAGTAAAGGGCTTTTAGGACGTAAAAAAGGTGATACTGTGAATATTAAAATCCCTGCCGGGAATATAAATTATGAAATTATAGATATTATCAGAGAATAATTTTTTTGGAGAACTGATTCATACCTTGAAAGTAAAATTAACCAAATCAACTAAACGAGTTTTAATTACAATTATTTTAGTAATTGCAATTATTTTTTCTGGCTTGGATTACACCTCCAAATGTGTTGATTTTGTCTACAGCACATTAAAAATGAAATCAAATGAAGCCTACATTAATGAATCTTTGGAAAAATCTCTAATTACTTTTGGAGTTTTATCTGCTATTAAAGTTGGATTGGCCATTATCGAAGGGTCTGAAATTGGAGTGGGCCTAGGAATAGAAGCCGGTGATATTGTACAGGCTGCCTATGATTATGTTAATTTTGCCTGGAAAGCAGTACTGGTAAGCACGGCAGTTTTATTAGGTACAAAATACATTTTATTGACCATAGGTTATATAGATCAATGGCTGATCGCCCTCACTCTTTTATCAATTTTAATATTATTATGGTCAAAATGGCTTTTTCCCCGTAAAAATTTTATAATTCATCTCTTGCAGGATATTTCTCACTATTTTATTTTTCTTAGTCTGGCAGTACTGATAATAATACCTGCTTCCATATCAGGGGGAAGATTTCTTTCCAGAAAAATTACCCAACCATCGGTTGAGCAGGCAGAGAAAAATCTATCAGTTTTTAGAAAAGCATATTTCCCGGACATAAAAAAAGGTGAAACTGGATTATGGTCTGAAGTGAAAATGGTAAAAGTTAGAATAACTCAGGTAATACAGTTTCTATCCCATAAAACCAGTGAGTTGATTTTATGGCTTTTAAAAATTGTAGCTGCTTATTTTTTTGATACAATTGTTTTTCCCTTACTAATGCTTGGTTTTCTAATATGGTTTCCCAAAGCTATAATGAGGAGTTTTCTCAGATATAAGGATTCTAATTGAGAAGAATATATAAATTTACCCCACTTTTACTGTTTTTTTTTATAATCCGGTGTTCGGTACCTCCCCAACCGATCAGACCTAGAAGAGAAGTTGAACCGGAGATTAAAGTCGGTATTATTTCTGCTGCAGCCACTATCTCATTCACTTTATCAAGAAATTGTTATATATTAAGTCATGATGGTGAGTTTATTACCAGAAATATTGATGGCAGTTTATGGGAAGCCGAGGTCATAGATTCTCGTCCGGCAGAATCTGTGTACATACTGGTGTTTGCCTCCATGAGTAATTTGTCCAATGCTCAGGATCTGGCTAGAGATATTGCTCAACAAGGCTATGAAACAGTTATTCTTCCTCAGGGGGAAAATTTCAGTGCCTATGGAAGGATAATTGTTAAAAACCGCCTATACCGAGTATGCTTGAGAAAATATTTTAAGGATAAAGAGAAAGCAGTGAGATATCAGGAATCTCTACCGGATAATTTACCTTCATTTATTGCCTCTAAATATATGACTCCTAAAGGAAAAATTATTTTGAGAAATTTAAAAACCAGCCAGGTATTTGAATCTACTAAACCTATTTTCATTAAGGGTGGTGAAATAACCTTGCATAATGTTCCCGTAGGAGTGGGGTATCATTGGGAAAAGGAGGTATCAAACAGGTATCCGGAAACTATTTCTTTTACAGTTGATAATGAGGGGAAATTAACCGTTATCAATCTTGTCTCCATTGAAACCTATCTAAAAGGAGTAGTTCCGTCAGAGATGCCAGATGGATTTCCTTTGGAGGCCCTAAAAGCCCAGGCAGTGGCAGCTCGTTCGGAGGCCTTAAGCAAAATTGGAAAAGTTCATAGCCAAGATCCCTTTGATGTATGTGATCAGGTACACTGCCAGGTATATAGTGGTATTTCCAAGAGAAAACCATCCACGGATAGAGCGGTAGATGAAACCCGGGGCTTGGTTATGCTAAATCATGATCAAATTTGCGATGCGGTGTATTCTGCTGTGTGCGGCGGACATACTGAAAATTCTTACCATGTATGGGAGGGAGATTATGTGGATTACCTGCAGGGCAGTTATGATTCCCCCAAATCCTTAAAACAATTTGGTGATTTATCCCAGGAGGATAATGCTCGGGAATGGATAGATTCTTACCCTCCCGTCTTTTGTAATACTATAAAGGAATGGATTCTTCCTTCCATGGAATATTGTAGAAAATATTTCCGCTGGGAGACAAAAATATCTCAGGAACTCTTAACTAAAGTTGTGGAGAAATATTCAGATAATACTATAGGAGAAATAATCGATATCATTCCTTTGAAGCGGGGAGTTTCCGGTCGGATAATATTATTGAAAATAGTAGGGACTAATGATGAACTGATTCTCAACAAAGAGTTAACCATTAGAAAATTCCTCAGCCCGGAAACTTTATGGAGTTCTTGTTTTTATGTGCAAAAAAAAAGAGATGAAACGAATATCCCGGTAGAATTTATTTTCAGAGGAGCGGGATTTGGGCATGGGGTGGGAATGTGCCAAACAGGTGCTGCCGGGCTGGCTCTACAGGGAGCAAATTATAAGCAAATACTTAATCATTATTATAATAATATAAAAATTAAAAAATTGTATTAAATGAATTCAGTGGATAAAAGCAATAATTTTAAAGCAGGATATATTGCCATTATAGGAAAACCCAATGTTGGTAAATCTACCCTCATGAATGCCCTGCTGGAGCGTAAAATATCTATAGTCTCCCCTAAACCGCAAACAACCAGAAATAGAGTTTTGGGGATTCTTAACGGAAAGAAGCATCAGGTAATATTTCTTGATACTCCCGGCTTGATTACCCCTAAATATCAATTACAGAAATCACTGGTTAATACAGCAAAAACCACTCTTAAGCAAGCAGATATTATTTTACTGATGATAGATATGTATTCCAAAGAACCGGGAATGGAGTCAATTATAAAAGATTTGAAAACCTATCCGGCGCCTAAGTTTTTATTGATCAATAAGATCGATTTATTTCCCCGAGAACATATACTGCCCTTGATAGATTCTGTTAAAAACAAAGGTTTATTTAAGGATATAATTCCCATATCTGCTTTACATAAGGATGGGTTGGATGTCTTATTTTCAGCGATTCTCTCAAATTTGCCTTCAGGACAACCTTTATATCCTCAGGATGTAATTAGCAATGAACCGGAAAGATTTTTTGTATCGGAAATAATCAGGGAAAAAATATTTTTTCTCTATGAAAAAGAAGTACCCTACTCTACGGCAGTTCAAATAACTGAATTCAAAGAGCGGGAAGGCAGGAAGGATTTCATTCATGCCCTTATTATTGTGGAAAGAGACTCCCAGAAAGGTATAATTATCGGAAAGCAGGGGCAGGCACTTAAGCAGGTAGGCATGAAAGCGAGGAGAGATATTGAGGCATTTCTGGGAAGAGAGGTTTATCTTACTCTGGAGGTACGGGTCAGAAAGAAATGGAGAAAGAATACGGCTATTATTAAAGGGTTGGGGTATTGAAAAGTGTGCTTCTCATATTTATAGACGGATTGGGGATTGGTGCAAATGATCCCGGAATAAATCCCTGTTTGGATTCCAAAATAGAGCTTTTTTCCCTCCCTTATCATAATAAAGATGTAATTCCGGTTTTGGGAAAGGGATATTGTTATCCCACTGATGCCACCCTGGGTATAGAAGGACTACCTCAAAGTGCAACCGGTACAGCCACTTTATTAACCGGAATAAATTGTGCCAGAGAATTAAAGAGGCATGTTCCTGGATTTCCTACCAATCAGCTTACCAAAATAATCCGAAAGGAATCGATTCTCAAAAAAGTAAACCAGAAAGGTCTATCTTCAACCTTTATTAATGCCTATCGTCCCCTTTTTTTTAAACTGAAGGAATCCACCCAATGGCGATTGTCCACTACCACGGTAGCCAATTTGGCAGCAGGAAATTCATTTTATTCCCTCGAAGATATCCAGAAACATATTTCGATTTATCATGATCATACCAATAAGAGTCTTATCGATCGGGGATTTGCGGTTCCTGTTTTTTCTGCCCGAGAAGCTGCTGAAATTCTGGCAGCGGCGTCGGAAAAGTTTAATCTAGTGGTGTATGAGTATTTTCTTACCGATCGAGCCGGTCATACCCAGGATAGGGAAAAGGCAGTACAGGCAATGGTTCAGATAGAAAAGCTGATTCTCAGTTTATTCGATATTTTGGACTTCAGGGAAAAATTATTAATGGCTGTCAGTGATCACGGTAATATTGAGGATCTTTCGGTTAAAACCCATACCCGTCATAATGTAGGCACCTATGTATGGGGCAAAGAGTCGGGAAATTATAGTTCTGAAATTAATGATTTAGCCGATATTGCCAAAATAATACTGGAATTTTTATCATGAAAAATCCCTCAAAACTACATAAACTTTTACGAAAGCAAATGGAAAAGGCGATCCTGGAATACAGGATGATTGAAAAGGGAGACAGAGTGATGGTAGGGGTTTCGGGAGGAGTGGACAGCTTGGTTCTGCTCAAGCTGTTGGTGGAAAGAAAGAATTATTTAGAGCTGGATTTCAGCCTGACAGCAGTTCACGTTGATCTGGGATTTGAAGAGGTAAAAGGGTACCAGAAAAGGCTGGAGGATTTTGTAAAAAATTTAGGGATGGAATATCGCCTTATACCTACTCAAATCAGCAAAGCTGCTCTGGCTCCTGATGCAACTAAAAATCCCTGTTTTATCTGTTCCCATTACCGCCGAAAAAAAATATATGAAGCTGCTCATCGGGAAAAATGCAATAAAATTGCCTACGGTCATCATAAGGATGATATAATTGAAACTTTGTTGATGAATATTCTCTACAGCAGAAAGATTGAAGCTATGAATCCGGTACAGGAAGTGTTTAAGGGGAATATGTTTATAATCAGACCCCTTACCTATGTATATGAAAATTCAATTAAAAAATTTGCCCGAGAGAGTCATTTTCCCCTTCTGAAAACCGGCTGTCCTGTAGACGGCACCACCCGGCGCGATACGGTAAAGGCAATTATAAGAAATTTAGAGAAAAAAGAAAAAAAGGCTAATATTAAGGAAAATATTTTCAAATCGCTCCGCCATGTTAATGTTTCC
>CAZKMO010000085.1:0-14948 GCA_964554015.1 uncultured bacterium | reverse complement strand
TGTTCCTAATAATAGGAATAAATAAGTTCCTATTATTAGATATTTTTATAAAATATCTATCTTAAAAATATTCCTATTAATAGTCATTTAAATATTCTCATTTGACTATCTTACTCTTTAATCCTGAATCCAAAACTTCTTTATACGGTAGTTACCAAACATTTTTAAAAATTTACTACATATAACAAAAAATTGCTATTTGTATACATTACTACTTACGTTTAATTCTTATGTTTGAGTTTTAAGAAGTACAAAGAATATCTAAACAATCCGATCCTTAAAGTAAAGGTACTGATCAGTATTTCAGATTCTGAATTCATAACAATGTGTAATATAATTACTGGAGAAGAATAATATTTTATATTGTAATAATTTAATTCTAAAATGTCAAGGAAAAATTAGTTTTGCTTTGTATTATACTAACATGCAATAATGTCTAAAAAGTCTATATTTAAATGTTAATCATAAGGATATAATGTTAATAAACATTGTTTCTTCAAGAGATCCCGGATCGAGTCCGGAATGACATGGAGACGGAGGGGACTTTTTAGACTTTTCCCTCTACCCTACTTCAATCCTGACAGGGTAAGATATAGCATCAGGCATGATAAATCTTCTTGCTGGCCAGGTGAGAAGCGAAGACGATGGAGAAGAATTTAGTATCGTCATCATCAGCCCGGGAGGGCAGAATTACCGGAGCTGTAGTGCCTGCCACCACAGCTGCAGCCTTGGCATGAGCCAAGAGAGTAGTGCTTTTGTAAAAGGTATTGGCAGTTTCGATATTAGGAAAAATAAGAATATCCGCTTCCCCGTTGACCGGGCTGTCCAGACCCTTTATCCTGCAGTTCCTGGCTGACAGGGCTACATCCAGAGCCAAAGGACCATCAATGATAGCACCTTTGATCTGCCCCCGTTTATACATAGCCGTAATCACAGCCGCATCCACAGTAGACTTAACCTTGATACTGATAGTCTCCACCGCAGAAATTACCGCCACCTTGGGTTTATTAATCCCCAGGGCCCGGGCAATTTCTATAGTATACTTGATCATTTTTACCTTTTGTTCACTGGTGGGTTTAGGAATTACCGCCGCATCAGAGATAAGCAGAAGCTTGGAATAGGCAGGTATCTCCATCAGGGCAATATGACATAGCAATCCTTCCCGGGAAAGCAGGCCTAATTTTTTATCCAGAATTTTTTTCATATAAGTGGTTGTTTTTATCAGCCCCTTCATAATAAAATCAGCCTTGCCTTGTTTAACCAGGCTCACTGCCTGTTCTGTGGCTTTATCAGCATCTTTCTGATCGATTATGGTAAAGGAGGTTACATCCAAATTGTCCCTTTGGGAAATCTGTTTTATAATTTCTTTATTGCCTATCAGGGTTACTTCGCACACATTTTCTTTCCGGGCCCGGGTTACTGCCTGCAGGGTTTCCTCATCCTGGCCCGCAGCCACTACCAGATGGGGAGAGTGATCCAGCTTCACTTTATGCAGTAATTCTTTTAAATGCTGAGTCATAATGAATGTATCACCTTACATTTTAACTTACCTTAATACTCATTAACTTCTTCTTCTCCCTGTAAAACTCTCACTGCTCCTGCTGCCAGAGCTTCCATTTCCATTTCTCCCGGATAAACGAATATCCTGGCAATCCAGGAAACCCGTTCTTTTATCAGAGCTATAAAAGATTTATCAAAAGCCAAACCCCCGGTTAAGACAATCCCGTCAACCTTACCTTTCAATACCGTGGCTGACAAACCGATTTCCTTAGCCACCTGATAGGCCATAGCCTGGTAGTATTTTTCTGCTTCCTTGTCCCCCTTATCTATCCTTTCCCTTATAATGCACATATCACTGGTTCCCAGATAAGCAGTTATTCCTCCCTGTTCCAGTAATTTTTTTTTCATTTCTTCTCGGGAAAATTTTCCGGAATAGCAAAGTTCCAGGAAGGGCAAGGTCGGTAATCCCCCGGACCGTTCCGGTGTGAAAGGTCCGTCTCCGCTTAATCCGTCATTTACATCGACAATTCTACCTTTATAGTGTGAACCTACTGTAATCCCTCCCCCCATATGAGCAATAATAAAATTCAATTGGGAATACTTCTTACCCATCACTTCTGCCGCTTTTCTGGCCACTGCTTTCTGATTTAAGGCATGAAGTATGGACCGGCGTTTTAACTCCTTTATACCGGTAATTCTGGCGATATCCTCCAATTCATCCACCACCACAGGATCAACTATAAAAGCTGGTATATCAACTTCAGAGGCTAAATCCTGGGCAATAATAGCCCCCAGATTGGAGGCATGTTCCCCTCTTTTTCCCTTGGTTAATTCCCGCAGCATGGTTTTATTAACCCGATAGGTTCCACTGGGAATGGGCCTCAGTAATCCTCCCCTACCCACAATGGCATGCAGGGAATCCAGGGTTATATTATTCTGCTGGAGAAAGTTTTCTATAATTTCTGTTCTAAAGGAATGCTGCTGAGAAATATGCTTGAATTTTTTCAATAGGTCTTTGGAATGAAAGATGGATTCATTCAATATGCTGGTATAATTTTCAAAGAGAGCAATCTTGGTGGATGTGGATCCCGGATTAATAACTAAAATTCTATATTTATTCTTCATACCACCTCATTTTCGGAGTGGAATACTGGAATAATGGAATTATGAAATGATGAATTTTAATGAATTTTTTCCAACCTTCCGTCATTCCATCTGATTATTTCTTATAACATTTATCAATTAATTTATCACTTAGAACTTATACCCTATACCATATACCACTATTTCCTCTATATCCCAATTACCAGATTACCCATTAACCATTAATCTTATACCACTTATATTTTTCCTTTATCCTTTTTCCTTTTTACTTAGTACTTCAAGGCCTCCTCTTCCCCCTTCAATACCCGCAGGGCTCCCTGCGCCAGGGATTTCATTTCATTTTCACCCGGATAGAGATAAACCGGAGCTATAAAACTCACTCGCTCGGTTATTCCCTTAACTACCTGTTTATCATAGGCCAGCCCTCCAGTAAGGAGGATGACATCAACTTTTCCTTTAAGCACAGTTGCCATGGCCCCGATTTCTTTGGAAATCTGATAGATCATGGCTGCCCTAATCAAAGCGGCTTTTTTATCCCCCTGTTTAATTTTTTTATCGATTTCTTTAAGGTCACTGGTCCCCAGATAAGCAGTTAATCCACCCTGACCTACTACCTTTTTTTTCAACTCATCATAGGTATATTTTTCCGAGAAACACAGTTTTACCAGGGAACTGCTGGGAAGGGTTCCGGCTCTTTCCGGTGAAAAAGGTCCTTCTTCATTAGCATTATTGACATCGATAATTTTCCCTTTTTTCATAGGGCAGATAGATATGCCCCCTCCCAAATGAGCAACAATCAAATTCAGGGAATCCAAAGATTTATTCATTTCTTTAGTAGCTATATAGGCAGTGGCTTTGATATTCAAGGCATGCAGTAAACTCTTTCTTTCCAATTCCGGGATGCCGGAAATACGGGCCACCGGTTCGAATTCATCAACTGATACCGGATCCACAAAGAAGGAAGGAATGTGTTCTTCCTTTGCCAGGTTATGGGCCAGGAGAACCCCGATATTGGATATATGTTCAGTTTGAACCTTTCCCTGTTCTACATCCTGTAATACCTTTTCAGAAATCCTGTAGGTACCGCTTTTAAGGGGTTTAAAAGGGCCTCCCCTGCCCACTACAGCATCCAGGACCGAAATTCGTACTTGCTTTTTTTTTATTAATTGATGGATATCTCTTTTACGCAGATCAAATTGGTCGATAATGGTATCAAATTGGGAAAGTTCATTTCCGGAGTAGGAAATAGATTCCTTCCAGATTTCCTTTTCATCTTCATAAAGCGCTACCTTGGTGGAAGTAGAACCGGGATTTATCACCAGAATTTTGTACTTACTTTTCATACCAACTCATTTTTCAAGTGGAATGCTGAAGTAAAGGAATTATGGAATAATGATATATAAGAGACTTTTTCAATTTTCCAGCATTCCAGCATTCCACTATTCCAACTTTTGTATTATCTTTTTTCTTTTGTTCTTTTTTCTTTTGTTTTAAATCTCCCTTCCCGCTGCAAAGGCTTTCAGATTCAATTCCTCTGTTCCCTTGGGTACTCTTTCCCGAATGACCGCTTCCCAGATAGCAACCGGGATATCCAGATAAGCAGAAAGAGTCCCGAGCAGGATGGTATTTACCATACGAAGATTGCCCAGATTATCGGCTATTTTCAAAGCATCAACGGATTGGACATTTTTTATTCTTTTTTTCACTTTTTCCAGGGGATGATTTGGGTACTCAAATCCTTTTAAGGATGCCAGAGGAGGGATAAGCTGATAATCATTCACAATAACAATACCATCCGGCTTGACAAAATGTACCCAGCGCAGTGCTTCCGCACTTTCAAAACTGAGAATAACATCCGCCTCACCCATTTTGATCAAGGGAGAAAAAATTTTTTTACCAAACCGAACATGACTGGAAACCACCCCTCCCCGCTGGGCCATCCCGTGAACTTCGCTTTTTTTAACATCATACCCGGCTTTTAAGCCGGCATAGGACAAAATTTCACTGGCCAGCAGCACTCCCTGCCCTCCTACTCCTACGATTAAAATATTTCTGGTGTTATGCATAAAAGGATATCCCCTACTCTTGCCGAATAATAGCACCACTGGGACAAACCTGGGCGCACACCGAACATCCCGTACACAAGGAAGGATCGATTCTGGTTTTAGTCAATCCTTTCCCGGTTTTTTGATTGGTTTCACTTAAAGCCGGACAGCTCACTTTCAAACAGGTATGACAGCCAATGCATTTTTCCAAATCCACCCGAAAGGGTTTTTCCCTAATTTTTCTTCGAATTTGAGGAGGGAACAAGGCACAGGGACGGGTGGTTATCACCACTGATAATTCTCCGGACTGCATTTCCTCTTTCAGGATTCGTTCGGTTTCTTCCAGATTATAGGTATCGATTTTGCGTATAGTTTTTACTCCCAGGGCCTGGCAAATCTCTTGTAAGTCGACCTTATAGGTATCCTCACCCCTAAGCGTTTTTCCTGTCCCAGGATGCTGCTGTCCTCCGGTCATGGCAGTTATGCTGTTATCCGCAATCACCACGGTAATATCCGATTTATTAGTAACTGCATTCAAAAGACTGGTCATTCCGGAATGCAGAAAAGTGGAATCTCCAATAGTAGCCACAATATTTTTCCCCTCGCCTTTGACTTTGGCCATTCCTACCCCTACACCAATGGAAGCGCCCATTTCAATACAGGTTTCACCAGCATCCAGAGGCGGAAGAGCACCCAGTGTGTAGCAGCCTATATCTGTGGTTACCAGCGCTTTTAATTTTTTTAAGGTATAGTAAAGGCCCCGGTGAGGGCAGCCCGGACAGAAAATAGGAGGACGGGCAATCACTTCTTCTTTTTTAATATTTTTTATTTTTGGGGATAGTACTCCCGCCTCCATAAATCCCTTTTCCACTAGTTCCGGAGAAAATTCTCCCACATTGGTCCAGTATTTTTTCCCTTCACATAGAATTCCCTGGGCTTTTATCTGCTCCTCTATAAAAGGTTCCAGTTCTTCCACCACAAAAAGCCTGTCCACAGAAGCGGCAAAATCGGTAATTTTCTGCAGAGGCAGGGGATAACTCATCCCTAACTTGAACACCGATGCCTGAGGGAACACTTCTTTGACATACTGATAGGAAATACCACTGGTGATTACTCCGATGCCGGAGGTTCCTTTTTCTATGCGGTTGATTTCTATTTTTTCGGATAACTCCTGGAGATCATGCAGTCTTTTTACAGTCAAAGGATGACGTACACGTCCATGAGCAGGAAGCACTACATATTTTTGTTTATCCGGAATAAAACCTTTAATGGCATACTCTTTTCTCTCTTTAGTCTCTATCACTGATTTGGCATGACAGACCCGGGTGGTCAGGCGCAATAAAACCGGAACATCATGGGTAACTCCCATATCCAGACCAATGCCGACGAAATCTTTAGCTTCCTGACTGTCGGAAGGTTCCAGACAGGGATAGCCGGCGAATTTAGCATAGTAACGGTTATCCTGTTCATTCTGAGAAGAATGCATACCCGGATCATCCGCACTCACAACAATAAATCCACCGGGAGCACCGATTAAACTCAGTGACATAAAAGGGTCGGCAGCCACATTAAGCCCTACATGCTTCTGAGCCACCAGAGTCCGGGCTCCCTGAAAAGTAGCACCGATGGCAACTTCAAAGGCTACTTTTTCGTTGGGAGTCCACTCACAATAGATCTCTGGATATCTGGAAATATTCTCCAGTATCTCGGTACTGGGAGTTCCGGGATAAGCGGCTGCAAAATGAAGCCCGTGTTCATAGCAGCCCCGGGCTACTGCCTCATTACCGGATAAAATTTCTTTCATGGAGTGCCTCAATTACTTGGTTGACCAAAAGCCTCTTCCAGTTTTAATAATCTGTTCCAGTTTTGATCAACCTCTTTTTGAATATAGGCTACTTCTTTTTCATCCAGATGCCTGAACCGGCCCTGCATTTTAAGATACTCTGCAACCGGAATAGGCTTTTTAATTTTTTTGTTGATTTTATATACCCCGTTTTCCACTTCATAAATGGGAAAAACATTTGATTTGGTGGCTGCCTGCGCAATGGTAATAGTCTGATCCGGACTGTGTTTCCAGCCGGTGGGACAGGGAGCAAAAAGATGAAAAAATTTAGTACCTTTGATTTTTTTGGCCTTCTGGAGCTTTTTTATCAAATCTTCGGGATATCCTACGTTAGCACTGGCACAATAGGGAATATGATGAGCCACCATTATTTCCATAATATTTTTCTTTCGACTCTTTTTGAAATGTTTAACCGGAGTAGTGGTAGTCCAGGCACCGTAGGGAGTCGCGGAGGAACGCTGGATGCCGGTATTCATATAGGCTTCGTTATCATACACTATATAAATAAAATTATCTCCTCTTTCCGCTGCTCCGGACAAAGCCTGAATACCAATGTCAAAAGTACCGCCGTCACCGGCCCAGGCCAGAGTGGTCACATCATCTTTTCCCAGCCGGGAGAGAGCATGGGAAATTCCGGAAGCAGTGGAAGCTGCAGTTTCAAAAGCACAATGATAGATGGGAACTCCGGCAGCCGAATAGGGAAAGGGGCCATCTATCACTGCCCAGCAACAGGCCGGAATTGACATGATAGTCTTTTTTCCCAGAGCTTTCAACACATACCGTAGTGCCAGAGAAGCCCCGCATCCCAGACAGGCTACATGACCGGGAGACATAATTTCCACTTGGGGAATAGTCAGTTTTATCTTCTTTTGATTTTTTTGCTGAACCTTCATTCTTTTACTCCAATCCATATTATATTTTCAGGATCTTTCTTTTGCATATAATCAACTGTTAATTCAATATCCCGGATGGAAACATCACGTCCTCCTAAACCGGCAATAAATCCGTACAAAGGAGTTGTAGTACCGTATAAGGAGGCTTTAGTTTCGTTAAAAAAGGGGCCCTCCTGACCATAGGAAATAGCCCTGTCGATCACCCCGATTTTTTTTGCCTTGCTGACTGCCTTTTTAATCTCTTCAGAAGGAAAGGGGCGAAAATAACGCACCTTTAATGAACCAACTTTTATTCCTTTATTTCTCATTCTATCCACTGCATCTTTGGCAGTTCCGGCAATGGTAGAATAGTTAATTAATATTAATTCGGCATCATCACATCTATATTTCTCGATCAAACCATATTCTCGTCCAAAGGACTTGCCAAATTCTTTTCCTACAGCCGTTATTACCTGTTTTGCCTTTTCCTGTGCTTTTTGCAATTTATAGGAAAACTCATAATAGTACTCAGGAGAAGTCAAGGCTCCAAAAGAGCAGGGTTTGTTTATATCCAGCTTGATTTTGGGATTATAGGCCGGAAGAAAGGTATCAATGGTCTTTTCATCATAGAGATCTACCACCTGAGAAGTATGGGAGAGAAAGAAAGCATCCAGATTAACCAGGGTGGGCAACAGTATATCTTCATTTTCCCCGATTTTATAACTCATTAATATCGTATCAAATACTTCCTGATTATTTTCACAGTATACCTGCATCCACCCGGTATCCCGCTGAGCTATGGAGTCGGATACATCGGACCAAATTGACCATCCGGGTGCCATAGCCCGATTTACATTGGCCAATACAATGGGAAGTCTACCCCGGGCCGCCCAGTGAATCAGTTCATGCATTAAGGCAAGTCCCTGGGCAGAAGTAGCTGTAAATGTCCGGGTTCCGGCAGCCTGAGCTCCGATACAAGCGGCCAGGGCTGAATGTTCGGATTCAACCTTGACAAAATCAGCATCCAATTTACCGTCAGCTATAATTTCTGAAAGTAATTCCACAATGGTAGTCTGGGGAGTTATGGGATAAGCGGCAATTACCTTAACTTTAGCTGCTGTAGCTGCATAGGCAGCCGTAAAATTTCCGGTTAGTACTTTTTTCATGATTAGGCTCCTTTTTTACTTTCCCTCTTTTTCGGTTTTGATGGCATCAAATGGACATTGGACCACACAGATTCCACATCCTTTGCAGTAGTCATAGTCGATGCTAGGTGGATCAGTGGGGAAAATGGCAGGCTCAGGGCAAAATTTCCAGCATATCATACAGCTTGTACATTTCTCTTTTATGATTATGGGTTTAATGGAACGCCAGGATGCAGTTTTGTTATACTTCATGCTTCCCAGAGAAGCAGGCATAGGTGGCATATCTCTGGCCCCTTTAATAACTACTTCATATTTATTTTCCTTTTTATCCTTTTTACTCATAGGTATCTCCTATTTTTGCAGATTATCATAGGTTTCTTTGGCGGCAACCGCATTCTTTTCCTTTTGAACTGGAATCCTTTCTTTGATCGCTTTTATTACCGATTCTATTTTTACTAAATTGGTGGCACCGGCAATAGCACCTAAAATGGCAGTATTAACTATGGGAGCCGATTTACTCCCTAATCCATATTTTACTGCAATCGAGGAACAATCCACGGTAAATATTTCAGGAGAATCCGCCTTGGGAAAGCTAAAATCCTGGGGATGCTTCTGGGTATTAATAATAATTTTACCATGGGATTTTAAACCTTCACTAATGGGTATTGCTCCAATAAGGGAAGGATCAAGAACCACTAACACATCTGGCTCATATATATAACTATGTATTCTGATTTCATCATCAGAAATACGGGTAAATGCTGTTACCGGAGCTCCTCTCCTTTCCACCCCGAAAAAGGGAAAAGCTTGAACCTGTTTTCCCTCCTCAAAGGCCGCCATAGCCAGTACATCTGAAGCTTTAACAGCGCCCTGACCGCCTCTTCCATGAAAACGAATTTCTATCATATAAACCTCCACATAATTTATTTGTTCCCCAGCAAAATAGTCATATCAAGTGAGGGTGCCGAATGGGTCAAAGAACCAACCGATATAAAATCCACTCCGGTTTCGGCAACCGTTTGTACATTTTCCAGGGTAATATTTCCAGACACTTCCACTTCACATTTATGATTAATCAGCTTTACTGCTTCCTGCATGGATGTAAGGGAAAAATTATCCAACATTATCCTGTGTAGGGGATAATTGATTATTTTCTGTATTTGCTCACAATTTTGCACTTCAACTTCAATTTTTACCGAAATCTGGTTTTTTCCCATCCAATTAAGACAGGTGGTAACTGCTGGAACTATTCCTCCGGCAGCTGTAATATGATTCTCTTTGATCAGAATCATGTCAAAGAGACCGAACCGGTGATTTACTCCTCCGCCCTGTTTAACTGCCTGTTTTTCCAGAAAACGATAACCAGGAGTGGTTTTTCTGGTATCCAAAATTTTAGTTCCGGTATGGGCAATCTTTTCTACAAATTTATGAGTAAAGGTTGCTATGCCGGACATTCTTTGCAAAAAATTAAGTGAAATTCTTTCCCCCTTCAGTATGGATTGTATCCTTCCCCTAAGTTCAGCAATAATATTTCCCTTTTTCATTGAATCTCCCTCCTTCACAGAAAAGCTGACATCAATATTATTATCGATCAATTCATAAACTCGAATAAAAACGGATATTCCCGATATTATTCCATTTGATTTTGTGATTAAGACAGCTTTCCCGTTTTCTTGGGAAGAGAATAAAGATTGAGAGGTTAGATCACCTACATCATCCAGATCTTCCTCCAAAGCGGAGTTAATGAGTGTATCTAGGTTGCTGTTAGGGGGCAGGTTATTATACATAACAATATATTATATTATTTCCTTGATTTTATTTCTTCTAATTTATCAACTGCAAATCGACCCATAGAGCTTGTAGTACCCTCTATCTGAATTAATTTTTTAAGGAGGTCTTCTGCTTTGTCATACTCCTGTAATTTAATATAGGCATTGCTTGCTTCATACATGGCAGTAGTCTTCCACGGTAATTTAGTGGGCTGGGATAAATATTTGACTTTGAGAAATTCAAAAATTGCTTTTCTAAACTGACCCATATTATAATAAGATTTTGCTATCCAATATTGAATTCTGGCTTCTGATTCTGCATCCGTATACACTTTCAATGATTTCAATTGTTCAATAGCCCGATCATATTCATGCAACTGCATCAATAAAGTGCCCACTTTTATTTTCTGCTGGAGAATATCCGGAGCATGGGGAAATTGGTCCATATAATCTCTGGTCACTTTAAGGGCATTATCTATTAATCCGTTTTCTTCATATATTTTAATTAAAATACGCCAGGCTGTCTTTTTTATTTGATTATCAGAAGAAGATGATGCTATTTTCAGAGCATGAATAGCATTTTGGTATTGCTGCGACTGATAATAATGATACCCCAGGTTTAAATATACCTTAAAAGCAATAGGATGGTTTTTATAATTCTCAGTAAGATAGGTTAATATGTCCAGAGCTTTATCAGTTTTATTGGTGATTAAATAAACCCTTCCTATCTGAAATTTTGCCTGAGGAACCAAATGGGGATATTTATCCCGATTATCCACTTTATATAAAAACTTTAGGGCAGCATCAAAATCCTTTTCTTCAATGTAGGCTTTTCCTTTTTCCAGATAAAACTCAGCCAGATATTTTTCCCGATAATCATAATTTTTGAAAGATTGATTAAATAGGTCTATTCTGACATCGGCCTGGGGAATTTTTTTTTCCTTAAGCATAGAAATTATAATTCGGGAAGAAAGGAGGCATTTTATACTATCGGAAGTGGATACACTGAGT
This sequence comes from uncultured bacterium, assembly GCA_964554015.1. Classification (GTDB taxonomy): domain Bacteria; phylum Zhuqueibacterota; class QNDG01; order QNDG01; family CAYUAG01; genus CAYUAG01. The sequence goes on along the minus strand of CAZKMO010000085.1, from coordinate 3,659 downwards.
CCCTGGTTAAATATTTCTCTGGCCCTATCATATTTTTTCATACGCAGCAAGAGATTACCCAGGGCAGCAGCAACGGAATCATTAGGCTGGAGAGTAAATAAATGATTCAAGTATTCCACGGCACGTAGTGAATCTGTTCTCTGTTCAGCTAAAGTAGCCAGCGCCGTATAATACCTGATTTTATCCTGATGGGAATTAAAAGATTTTCCATATTTCAAATATATATGTTGTGCTTTATTTAAATTGTCATTACACTGATAGGACTTGGCCAGGCCGAATAAATATTCTTTTAGGTTCTCACTATCCACCTTTTTTTCTATGAGACCAGTTGATACAGCAACCTGTAATAAACTATCCTGAAGAAGAATCCGGGTATAAAGATCAATCGCCTGAGGATAATTACCGGTTTTAAGATATAAATTTCCCAGATATCTAAGGGCACTGTCCCGGAATACAGAATAAAAATATTTCTCTTCTAGGGAGGTATAATTAATAATTGACTGACTGTATTTTTGGAGACTTTCCTGGATACGTGCCTGACAAAACAGTACTGCCGGTAGATACAGTCCGCTTTTATATTGTGATTGATACAGAGAAAATAGGGAATCTGCTTTTTCATAGGATTGTAAGGTATACTGAATTTTCCCCATTTTAAATAAGGAAGGTTCTTTATATTGGGAAAAAACAGCATTTTTACTGACAGTCGTATACCAGGGTAAAGCTTGTTTGAGTGAATCCGATTTATATAAATACTGTGCTCGTCGATATCTAAACTCGTATTGCAGACTGTCGGAAAGGGTTTCAATAGGATATTTACTGACTAAGCTTAAGGATTCTTTAAGAGAAATGGAACTCAGCAAATCAGCCAGAGAAAGACGGGATTTTAGAGAAAAAAAAGACTGATCAGTTTTATCAAGATTTTTTTGATAATAATAACCAGCACTGTCTCTATAGTCATCCTGGTTATAATACAGAAAAAGATTCTCATAGGATTTTCCTAAAAGATAGTAAAGTTCTCCGGTATCAGGGAAGGTGGTATCAGCAGCCAGCAGAGTTTGAAAAATATTCACCGCCTTTTTATAATTCTTAAAATCATAAAAATAAATCTTACCTAAGGCAAATTTGTAATCAGGATTATTTTTATCCTGTATCATCACCGTTGACAGTTTAAGTAATCCCTTATCATAATCTTTATCAATAAAGGTGTTAATCCATTGTCCTCGTTTTTCAGATTCTTCTTGCCAGGATGATTGAGGATAATTATCCACAATAAAAGAATAAAGTGACTGGGCTTCTCTATATCTTCCAACTTGTTCCAATCCCTTGGCATATATAAACCGAGCTTCCGGAATATATTGACTTTTAGGATATTCTTTCCAGATCTTTCTTAGAGAATAATATCCCTCATCCCATAATCCATTCTGCAGACATACCTTTCCTTTTTTTAGAAGTATAATATCTTTCAATTTATCGTGGGGATATGCGGTAAGGTAGGCATCCAGATAGGCAATCATTTTTGCTACTGTTTTATTTTGGTAAGCAAGGGCAGCACAGTGCAAAAGAATTCTTTTTTCTAATGACGAGGAGATGAGAGAATCCTGCAGAAGAGCTGTAAATATTTTTTCTGCGGGCTGGATTTTGTTTAAACCCAGCAGTGACAGAGCCTTTCCAAATCGGGCTTGGTGATTCAAACTGTCCAAGGTCAAGGCAGCATTAAAAGAAGAGAGAGAGGAATTGAAATCATCCTTATGTAAATAGATATCTCCGGATTTAAGTAAAGTTCTAATTTTCAGCTCAGTATCCCGGGAAATTTGTATTATATTCTGAAAATTTTGTAGTGCTAACTCATTTTTTCCCTTAACTGCATTGATTTCACCCAGATGAAAAAATGCCTGCTGGGTATACTCCGGTACAGTTTGTATGGCGGTGACTTTTTGATAGTGTTCTATGCTTTTTTCCAAGAGTCCAATATCTTGATATATTTCACCAAGTCGAAGTTCAATACTGCATTTTTGTTCCGGGGGAATTGATTTTTTCAAAACTGTTTCCAATATATCAATTGATTTTTTATACTTTTTCTGGGCATAGTACAATTGAGAGTAAAGCAGCCAGGTTTGGGAAATAAATTCTCCTTCTGGATTTGCATTGATAAGGGTGTTTAATATTGATTCCGATTGAACGAATTTTTGTAATTCTATTGATAAAGAAGCTGCCTTTAATAAACCTTTAAAATACCAAGGATTGTCAATGTGGGTATTTTCTAGTCGCAGAAAGGAGGTAAGAGCATCTTCCCGGTTTTGCTGCTGTTCATAACATTCACCTATTCTGTATAGAGCTTGAGGCAGGTTTTGATGCGAGGGAAAATTAATGATAAATTTAATATAAGCATCTTTAGCTTGGGAAATTTTTTGGGAGAAAAAATATGATTCAGCCAGCAAAAAAGAAGCGAGGCCTAAATTGGGGCTGGAGGGATACTTCTCTAAAAATTCATTAAACTGTATAGCAGCCAGATCATATAGGTTATCATCATATAATTCTTTTCCATAATAAAAATCAGAGGTTTCATTGCTGTTTTGAGAGTATACTGCCTCAACTGCCATAAACATTATAATTAGCAGTGGAAAAGTTAACATATGTATAATTTTATTGATCATTTAGTTATTTTTCTTCTTTTTTTGCTCTTCCTGCTCTAATAATTCTCTGATTCTTTGCAGTTCCTGTTCAATTCTTAATCTCTTCTTTCGTAATGCTTCAACTTCATCTTCGGCATTTTCTGTGTTCTGAGTTTCATCCAGCATTCTTTTAAATAATTGTTTTTTATTACGTGCATCCCGTTGGAATTCACTTTCCGGAGTTGAACCAAGTGAGAAGGGTAAAATTGAAAATCTTACTCCCAGCAAACATCTCCAGTCCGGATAATTTGGAGTATTTTTAATAGAAGGTGGTGATAAAGCTGTATTGTGATATACAGACAAATCCTCCTGAGATAACAATCTAATATCTATTCCCATTTGAAAACTCAGCCATCTATAGGGATTGTAATAAATACCAGCAGTTAAATAGGAGACATACTCTCTGCTGTAGGCAGTAACCGGTGGCCTGTTCAAAAAATATCTGGCGTTTATTTCACCGGAAAAATCAAAAGTACCGGCAGGAATTCTGGTTCCCAGACCGAAAATCAGTTCGGAACTCATAGAGTTTGGTTTAGGGTCGTTGGGATCATCGGTTAACTCCTCGCCCACATCATAATGATTCCAATACCCCAGATTAGCATGAAAGGACCAATCTTCATCCGGAAAGGTAATATTATTGTAATAAGAAGCAATTCCCATAACCCCTACTTCGACATTTCCGGCAGAATATGGTTCGTAGATTATATTGTAGGATTCGGCAGTGGGAATCTTTGTCTGCAGGATTCCTCCGTATAAAAAATTACTGTTTTCAGCCCCCAGACAACCAACTTTTACACTAACAAAAAGATTATCCGGCACATTTGCCTGCCCGTCCAGAGCATTACCTTTATCATTATTGGTGTCCTGATAAATAATGGGTGAAATAGCTAATTCCACATTTGAGTTAAGGCCATAGTTAAAAGAGGTAAATGCCTGTACATTCCATAAAGTAAAAGCATTTCCGGAGCCCCCAAAATTTGCTACTTT
>CAZKMO010000084.1:6112-14951 GCA_964554015.1 uncultured bacterium | reverse complement strand
AAATAAAGGGAGAACACTGGCAGTCTTGGGCTCGGGATTAAATGTATGCTATCCACCTGAAAATAGAAAATTATTTAATGATATTACAAAATCTGGTGCGGTGATATCGGAATTTCCTCTTTATACACCACCCAATAAAGAAAATTTTCCCAGACGAAATAGAATCATCAGCGCTCTGTCAAAAGGTACCTTGGTAGTGGAAGGAGGAGTGAAAAGCGGAGCATTGATTACCGCATATTTTGCTCTTGATCAGGGAAAAGAAGTGTTTGCTGTCCCTGGGAATATAAACAATACAAAAAGTAGAGGAACTCATAAGTTAATTAAAGAAGGAGCAAAATTAGTAGAAGTAGTGAATGACATATTAGAGGAAATTCCGGTCTTCCAAGATAAGAATAAACCTATTTATGAGCAAGATGAAGAAATAGTAAAAAATCTTACCAGTGAGGAAGTCAGGTTATGGGAAGTGTTAACAGCAGAGCCAATTCATATTGATAAAATTGCCCTCAAAGCTGGAATAAGTACTTCAGAAGCATTAACCTTGCTTTTATCAATGGAGTTAAAAGATTGTGTAAGACAACTAACAGGAATGAAATTTATAAGAAATTGATATGAGTGCAAAAGTTTCAATAATAAAATGTCTTGATTATAATCCCCAGGAAGTTTTTACAGCCGTTCATGATGCTTTAGAATTGATTGGTGGTATTAAAAGTTTTGTGAAAACAGGACAGAAAGTTCTTCTCAAACCTAATATGCTTTCTGCCAAAGATCCTAAAAGAGGTATAACTACTCATCCCTTAATTCTGGAAGCCATGATTCGGGAAGTGAGAAAGGCAGGAGGAGAAATATGGATAGGTGACAGTCCTTCCGGTGCTCTCAAAGGAGTCAGACGGTGCTGGGTTAATACCGGATTTTTGGAAGTTGCAGAAAAGATGAGGGCAAAATTGATTAATTTTGAAACAGGAGGGACCTATATAAAAATAATAGAAGGGGAGGAATTTCATTTTGCAGAATCGGTTATAAAAGCTGATGTAGTTATAAATCTTCCTAAATTTAAGACGCATGGATTTACTCTCTATACCGGATGTATAAAAAATATGTTCGGTACTTTACCGGGTTTACAAAAAGCATTTGTACATAAACGATATCCACATCCGGAAAGTTTTAGTAAAAAATTGGTTGATATATATGAGGCAGTAATTCCTAGCTTGCATCTCATGGATGGAATTTTAGGGATGGAGGGGGAAGGGCCGGCAACCGGTCATAAACGGAAAACAGGTTTGATATTAGCCAGTGCAGACGGTGTTGCTCTGGATACAGTGGCAACTCATATTATGGGATTCGATGAAGAAGAGGTTGACACGGTCCGTATAGCTGGAGAGAGAAATCTGGGAATACACCATCTTGAGAAAATCAAGATTATGGGGAGTGGTATTGAAGAGGTAAAAATTAATGATTTTAAACTTCCGTCCAATAGATTGATAAAGCTTGTTCCTGAATTTTTAATGAAATTGGTGGGGAAACTTATATGGGTGAAACCAACTGCAAACAGACAACTCTGTACATCATGTGGGCTTTGTCAAAAGAGTTGTCCGGTACAGGCGATTCAAATGGTTGATAATTATCCGGTTATTGATTATAAAAAATGTATTAACTGCCTATGCTGTAATGAAACCTGTCCTGAAGGTGCAATTGAACAAAAAATGAGTTGGGTGGCCCAAAGAATTTCATGATTATTATTATAAAGTTTTTTTATTAAGAGAAAATGGTTGATTTAAGAAATAAAAATTTGTATATTTAAACCGTTTCAATTTTTTGGAGGGCTAGTCCTAACGGTAAGGCAGCGGTCTTGAAAACCGCCGGGTTCATACCCTTGGGAGTTCGAATCTCTCGCCCTCCGCAGAGGTTGATTTTTTTTTGGAGAGGTGGCCGAGTCGGCTGAAGGCAGCCGCCTGCTAAGCGGTTGTAGGGAGATAATCTCTACCGTGGGTTCGAATCCCACCCTCTCCGCATTTTTTTGAAAATCGGAATCCGGGAAATTTAACGATTTGGTTTAACCCGGATTGATTGGTTCTTTGATAGCATAGTGATATAAAATAATTTGAGAATAATTGATTTATAAATTATTAAATTAAGAAATAATAAAATAGTCATAATTAACATGAAGGAGAAAATAATGTCTAATGAAGTAACGATTGGCAAGAAAGAATTTTTTCCCGGCATTGGAAGGATTTCCTACCAAGGGCCGGATTCAGATAATCCCTTGGCTTTCAAGTATTATGATGAGAACAGAGAAGTTGCAGGTAAAACCATGAAGGATCATTTTCGATTTGCAGTTGCTTACTGGCACACCTTTTGTGGAACTGGAGAAGATCCCTTCGGACCCGGGACTCAGGATTTTCCCTGGAATGAAAGTGATGATCCCATGATTGCTGCCAAGGATAAACTGGATGCAGCTTTTGAATTTTTTACCAAATTAGGCGTTCCCTATTATTGTTTTCATGATAGGGATATGGCCCCGGAAGGTGACAATGTGAAAGAATCCGAAAAGAATTTAAAAGAACTAGTTGAACTGGCCAAAGAAAAACAAAATGCTTCCGGAGTCAAGTTATTATGGGGAACAGCCAATGTATTCAGTCATCCCCGTTTCATGAATGGTGCAGCTACCAATCCTGATTTTAATGTTCTTCCCTATGTTGCAGCTCAGGTGAAAGCAGCTTTAGATGCTACGGTAGCATTAGGGGGAGAAAATTATGTATTCTGGGGAGGACGGGAAGGATATTTCACTTTATTGAATACTAATATGAAGCGTGAGCTTGAACATTTAGGTACTTTTTTACAGAAGGCCCGGGATTACGGAAGGAAAATTGGTTTTAAGGGAAATTTTTTAATTGAACCCAAACCTATGGAACCAACCAAACATCAATATGACCATGATGTAGCCGCAGTTATCGGTTTTATACGACAGTATGGTTTACAAAATGATTTCAAGATCAATATTGAGAATAATCATGCTACTCTAGCCGGTCATACCTTTGCTCATGAAATGCAGGCAGCAGCTGATGCTGGTTTACTTGGCAGTTTGGATGTTAATCAGGGTGATCCATACCTGGGATGGGATACCGATGAATTTCTTTATAATTTATATGATGCCATTCAGATGATGCTTGTTATCTTGCAAAGCGGAGGATTAAAGCCGGGTGGTATGAATTTTGATGCCAAGACCCGCCGTAATTCAACTGATCTGGAAGATATATTCATCGCTCATATTTCTTCCATGGATACTATGGCCCGAGGGCTTATAATTGCCAATGATATTCTGGAAAAATCAGATTATCTTAAATTGAGAAAGGAACGCTATTCCAGTTTTGATTCCGGTGATGGAGCCGCTTTTGAAAAAGGACAACTGGATCTGGCAACACTTGCTGAGATTGCCGCCAAATCTGGAGAACCTAATAAGATCAGCGGTAGGCAGGAATTTTATGAAATGCTGATTAATAGCTATATTCGATAATCACTAATCAACAGAGATAAGGAGTTATTATCGTGAAAAGATGCTTTGCTGGATTGGATGTTTCAACCCAAAGCTGTAAGCTTGTGGTCATTGATAAAGAAAAAGAAGATGTGGTTTTTATTGATTTGGTAAATTACGATGAAGATTTACCTCAGTATAAAACCAAGAATGGAGTAATACAGGGATTGGAGGAAGGTGTCTCAGAATCCGATCCCCTCATGTGGATAGAGGCTATCAATATACTCTTTGAGAAATTAAGTAAATCGGATATTGATTGTAAAGATATAGGATGTATTTCCGTTTCCGGCCAGCAGCACGGTTTAGTTTCTCTTGATGCTGAGGGAAATCTTACCCGCCCTACGAGTAAATTGTGGAATGACTTTTCAACGCTTGAGGAATGTGACATTCTGACTAAAAAAATCGGTGGACTTGATGCCATGGTTGGCGAGGTAGGTAATAGCCAACGAACCGGTTATACAGCAGCCAAAATATTTCATATGGTACGGCACGAATCGGATAATTATGCAAAAACCACCACACTTTTTCTCGTTCACAATTATATCAATTTTTATCTTACAGGCGGTGTTCGTGTTATGGAACCTGGTGATACATCTGGTATGGCTCTATGGAATCCCAAAACCGGTAAATGGTCTGAAAAGGTCATGACTGCGATTTCTCCGGATTTGAAGGATAAAATCCCGTCCCTAAAACCTTCAGATGAAAGTATAGGCAACATTTCACAGGATCTATCTAAACGTTTTGGTTTTTCTCCGGATTGTAAAATCGATGCCGGCAGTGGTGACAATATGTATGGTGCCATTGGAACCGGAAATGTAAAACCAGGTATTGTTACTATCAGTTTGGGTACAAGTGGAACTGCTTATACTTTCATGGAAAAACCATTTATCGATCCTACTGGTGAAATAGCTGCTTTTTGTGATAGCACTGGTAATTATCTGCCCTTACTCTGCGTTTCCAATCTGGCCAACGGTTATAATGCACTTATTAAACAATATAATATCTCGCACGATACTTTTGACCAAATAGTCAGTAAATCGGAACCTGGCAACAAGGGCAGAATATTAATCCCTTGGTATATCGGGGAGAGAACACCTGATGTCCCTCTTGCCTCTCCCTTATATTTTGGGTTTGGACTGGATGATTTCAACCAGGAAAAATTATGCCGGGCTGTATTGGAAGGTCATATCTTGAATCTTTACGACGGTTTCCGTCGCATGCCGGTAAAACCAGTGGAAATCAGGGTAACCGGTGGCCTTTCTCGATCCGATCTTTGGTGCCAGACCATTGCAGATATTTTTGAAGCCGAAACTGTGCCTGTGGAAGGAGAGGGGGCAGCTTTAGGTGCAGCTATTCATGCCGCCTGGGTCTGGAGTAAGGAAGCCGGTGAATCTCAGTCCATTGAAGATCTGACCAATGCTTTTGTCTCACTCAAAGAAAGTAACAGACAAAAACCCATAAGAGATAATGTTAAAGTGTATGAGATGCAGAAAAGTCTTTTTCAGGCATTATCATCCAGGATTCGGGGACAGAAAGGGGAAGATCCTTTTGACATCAGAGATAAACTGATACGGAGTTAATCTTTTAAAAAGTAAAAAAATACAAAGCACCCACAGATTTACAAAAAGAATATATGTTTTTTTTTGTAGATTCTGTGGCTGCTTTTTTCAAAGCTTTTAAGCGTTGACTTACCTTTTCTTTTATACCGGAATATTTTTTAAGTCCGGCCCTACATTTAAAATTTACAGTTTTTTTTGTATATTAACTATATGTCACGCACAGATAATAATAAAATAAGAGTTCGTTTTGCCCCCAGTCCCACTGGATACCTTCATATCGGCAGTGCCAGAACTGCTATTTTTAATTACCTGTTTGCCAAGCATAATAAAGGTATATTTTTATTACGCATTGAAGATACGGATAAGGCCAGATCTGATCCGGAACTGGTGGATTCTATCCTGAGAAATCTGGAGTGGTTGGGGCTGGAATGGGATGAGGAGCCTGTTTATCAGTCTCAGAGAATACCTATCCATAAAAGAATTTGTCAGCAACTTCTTAAACAAGGAAGTGCCTATCATTGCTTTTGTGATCCGCAGAAGTTAAAAAACAAGAAAGTCCGGACTCTGGAAGAGAGAGGTGAGTATAAATACGATAGAATCTGTTTACATTTATCAAAAGATGAGGTGCAAAAAAAGTTAAGCCACAAGAATCCCTATGCAGTACGGTTTATGGTTCCAGAGGGAAAGACAATTTTTAATGATTTAGTTCGGGGACAGATAAGTATTCAAAATCAACAATTAGATGATTTTATAATCCAGAGAAGAGATGGAACCCCGGTTTACCAGATTGCAGTGGTAGCGGATGATCATGATATGGACATAACTCATGTAATCAGAGGAGATGACCATATTTCCAACACTCCCAAACAGATCTTGCTTTATCAGGCACTGGGATGGAAAGTACCGGCATTTGCCCATATCCCCTTAATCCTAGGGTCGGATAAAAAAAGGTTGTCCAAAAGACAGGGAGCGGTTTCTCTGGAGGTTTACAGAGAAGAAGGGTATGTGCAGGAAGCAGTTTTGAATTTCCTTTCCCTGCAGGGATGGTCTCCCAAAGATAATCGGGAGATATTAACCCAGCAGGATTTGATCGATTTATTTGATTTAAATGGAGTTTCAGGAACGGCTGCCATATTCAATAAAGAAAAACTTACCTGGATGAACAAACAGTATATTTCAGGTATGGAAATCAATTCACTTTTCAGCAGAGTTAAAAAGGATTTGATACAGAAATTTGATATGAGTGAATCATCTGTTAAAATTAAGAAACTTTATATTCAGGAATGTTTACAGTTAATGCAGCCGCGAATGGAAAAAACTGTAGATTTTGTTTCTCAGGGCAGTTATTTTTTTAAAGATCCGGATGATTATGAAGAAAAGTCAGTAGAAAAATATTTAAAAAAAGAGGGAGTAAAGAGAAGACTGAAGTTCCTAGAGGTAATATTGAAAAAATGCGATGACTGGTCAGAAGAATCCCTGGAAGACAAAATAAGAGGATTGGCAGCAGAGCTGGATGTGGGAGCCGGGAAGATTATTCATCCTCTGAGAGTTGCCCTTACCGGGTCCAGTGCAAGTCCGGGTATATTTGAACTGATGCGGGTTTTAGGCAAAGATACTGTATTGAGACGTATAAGCAGCTGCATTACCTATCTTGAGTAAATTAAAAATGTGTTTTTTAAAATAAATGTTGTATATATCTTTAAATTTAATTTAAATATAATTATTGATTAGTGTTATCAGGGGGATTGTAAAATTTTTATAAAGCTACAAAAATTTTCTCTTTATATTATTTTATCAGGAAGTATTTTTTGTACGAATATTACTTTTAGTTTTGTTAATCAAACCTTTAATAATACTGCGGAAGATTCTTCATGTATTCAATCTTTTAATACCGCTTTAAAATTATTAGGGCAGGATAGTTTGAATGAATGCCTTCGGCAATTGGATAAAATAATTAAATCAAATCCGGATTATTTACCAGCGTATGATCAAATAGTATTTGTATACCAGCAAAAGGGAGAACTTGATAGTGCTGAAATTTATTTTACTGAATTATTACAGAAAATTAATAAAAAAGATGGCATTTACTATGGTATGGGGTATTATGATTTCTATAAGAGAAATTTTCCGGAGGCAATTGATTATTTTAAGAAATCAATACGGCAGAAAGATACTATTTACCTTCCTTATTTAAAACTGGTTGATAGTTATAAATCAATTAATAAAATGAATGAAGCAATTCTTTATTTAGACAGTCTCTATGCAAAATCGTACAATAATCCAGCATTGTTGTATGGATTGGGTTATGTATACATGATCCTACAAAATTGGGAAAAATCGTTAGTTTATCTTGATAAAGCCATTCAGTTTGATGATGAATTTGTGGTAGCCTATGCACTTAAAGCAAATGTACTTTTTAATTCTGGTGATTATCAAGGGGCGGAAAAATCATTACAGAAAGCATTGGATTTGTGTGAAAATAATTCTCATTTAGGTGATATGGCGATTTTTCTTAATAATTTTGGAACCATGAAATTTAATCAGGGCAAAATATACTCAGCTGATTACTATTATCAGAAAGCATTAGATTTGTATAAAATGATCGGCTTCCATGAATCATATTATACAGTACAAATGAATTTAGGAATGGTAAAAAATTATACAGGAAATTTTGAACAAGCCCTGGAATATTTAAAAGACTGTATATCATATTTTATAACAGAAAAAGATAGTGTTCACCTGGCAGCATGTTTAGGACATATTGGATGGGTGTATAAAAATAAAACTGAATACGATTCCGCTCTGGTATATTTTAAAACCAGTGTAGTTATTGCTGAGCAAATAGCAGATTTTCGATTTGCAGCATATTGGAATCGTTTTATAGGTCTCATTCATCAAGAGAGAGGCGATTTAATAGATGCTTTAGAATATTATCATAAGGCTTTGATATTTTCACAAAAATTTAATGATAAAGCCGAACAGGCTCGTAATATAGCTGCCATAGGAAAAATTTTTTACTCAATCGGAAAAGTAGATTCATCTCAAATATACTTCCAAAAAGCACTCAATATAAACCGTCAAGCTGGAGATAAAGTTTTTGAAGCACATACCTTGGCGGATATGGCCATGGTGCAAAATCATATTGGAAATTATTCCCAGGGGCTAAAGTATTATGAAACAGCCTATAATATAGCAAAAAAGAATAATGATATTGCTTCTCAATGCCGGTTTTTAGAAAATATTGGTGCATCGTACAGTCATTTTTCAGATTACAGCTCTTCAGTAGAATATTATAATGAAGCGTTAAGGATTGCTCAAAATTATAAAATGGTAAGTAATCAAATGCGACTTCTGGAAAATATAGGAAATATTTATTTATATATGAGAAAACCTGATAGTGCTCTCTTTTATTTAAGAAAAAGTTTAGTCATTGCTGATAGAACCAGTTCCGAGGCACAAAAAGTAGGTATTCTCTATCTTATGGGTACTGCCTATATTATTAAGCATAACTATCGAAATGCTGAAATTTATAATACGACTGCTCTTGAAATTGTGAAAAGAACAAATCAGCAAATTTTCATACCCAAAATATTATTGAACTTGGGTTATAAAAATAAAATGTGTAATAAATACAAAAAGGCAAAGAATTATTATCAGCGCGCCTTAAAACTTGCAATTTACCTGAATTCGGTATGGGATATTGTTAATATTTATAAGAGACTGGGAGAATTATATTTTGCTCAGGACAGTC
>CAZKMO010000084.1:0-6102 GCA_964554015.1 uncultured bacterium | reverse complement strand
CCTTAGCAATATTCTATTTAGAAAAATCAATTAATACGGTTGAAGATATACGCAGTAAAATCAGTGGTCAGGAATTTAAGATTTCATATTTTGAAAGTAAAGTAGATATTTACAATTTGTTAATACACTATCTGATGACTTTGTATAAAAGGGATAATGATAGAAGACATTTATATGATGCTTTTGTCTATTCAGAACGTTCAAAGTCACGGGCAATGCTGGATTTGTTAAATCAAAACAAAGATATTTTTTCTGGTGATATCTCAGTGGAGCTATTAGCAGAGCAGAATAAAGCAAAGCAGCGACTGGAAAGAATGCAGTCTGAATTAAGAGAAGTAATTCCCTACCTGAATCAGAAGACTTCAAGAATTGACAGCTTGAGGAATGCCTTAAATCAGGAGAAAAATTTTTATAAGAAGATTCGGAATAAAGTAGATCGTTTAAGACCGGTATATTCTATCCTAAGTGAGGAAATTAATGTTAAAAAATTGAAAGAAATTAAAAAGCGGGTTTTGAAATCCAATCAGACCTTACTGGAATATACCATTGGGGATTGGTATAGTTATGTGTTTGTACTGCAAAGGGATTCGTTGTATATACAAGATATTCCGGTAACGCGATTTTCATTAAAAAAAATACTCAGGGAAATAAACCAGGAATTTGGGAAGATAGATGACCAGTTTGATATTGGATTTAATTTAAAATTAACCCATTCACTATATCAACAACTTATCCAACCCATAGAAAAATATATTAGTTCAGATGAGACTCTTATTATTGTTCCGGATAATATTTTATATTATCTTCCTTTTGAACTTTTGGTAGTGCGATATAATAGAAATAATAATAATAAGTCTGTATGGTATTCCACCTACAGGGATGTAACTTTTTTACTTGAGAAACATCCAATTTCATACAGTAATTCTATCAGTCTTCTTGATCCGCATTTATATGCAAATAAGAAAAATGCCCCTCGAGATAGTTTATTAGCTGTAGGGTGCCCTTTTTATTCGGAAAATATTTCTGACAATTATGCTTCTTCTGGTATTGAAAGAGAACAATACAGTCCTATTCCTTCTTCCAAAAATGAAATATTTAATATCGGATCAAAATTTGAGAAAACACATATTATATACGATAAACAAGCCACAGAAGAGCGAATTAAAGGTATTGCTTCACAGTATCGTTTTCTTCATTTTTCCACCCATGGTATGCTTGATGAACAGCAGCCCTTGTATTCTGGGCTGGTGCTTTTCCAGAATAATGATAAATCAGAAGATGGATTTCTGCAGACGTATGAAATTTTTAATTTGAATCTCAATGCGGAACTGGTAACCTTAAGTGCATGTGGTACTGGACGTGGAAGTATGAAAAAAGGTGAAGGTATTATTGGATTAAGCCGTGCCTTTCAATATGCCGGTGCACAGTCACTGGTTGTCAGTTTATGGAATGTATCTGATGAATCAACTGCCCAGCTTATGACATATTTTTATCAAAATCTCAAACAGGGAATGAGTAAAGTTAGAGCCTTGCAAAAGGCCAAATTATCCTTGATGAGCACCACCAAAAAACAGGGAGACTTAGAGATTTCTTATTCCCATCCATTTTTTTGGGCTCCCTTTATTTTAATCGGAGATACTCAGCAAATATACACATCAAAATCTCAATATAAGCAACTATATTGGTGTATTCTCATGGCTGGTATTATAGGTGTTTTAATTATTTCTTTGAAACTGATAAAGCAGAAAAGAAGGTAAGAAATAAAGAAAAGATTTTTTACCTTTACAAGGTTTTGACTCTTCTCTGGCTGGGTTACACATTATCTAAAAAATTTTATAGATTTTTCATTTTGTTTATTTTATTTTTTAAATTTTCTGCTTTCTTTTTATAGAGATTTTCATCCAATTCCGATAACTTTTGTATTATGTTTAAAGCTTTTTGGCTTTGATTCATTTTTAAGTACACCTGAATTAAATACCAATATCCCTTGGCTTTATCAGGTTGTTGGGAAATGTATTGTTCTAGTGTGTATTTCGCCTTTATGAGGTTATTATTAAGATAATATGCTACTCCAAGATAGAAACGGGCCAAATAAAAAGAAGAATCGGACCGGACTACTTTTTTTAAATTGGTAATTACTTCCGTATAGTTACCCAGCATATATTGATTCATACCCTTTTCCCAATTGATATCATTGTATTTTATTTGAGAACGTAGTTTTAATTTAGTATAAGGATAGGGAGTAGATACAGCCAATTCTGCTAAGGTTTTTGGTTGATTGATTTGATTGTATATAATATACGTACCGATAATTAACATTATGGAGGCTATAGCAGGTGCCAGTATGCGAAAGGGAGCTCTAAACAGAGAAAAATTACTTTTTAATTGAGGGGACCATTTATAAATGCGTATTTTAGTTAATGAAAATAATAGCTTTATTTTAAAAATGGATTTCAAGTTATTTAGTAGCTTTAATTGTCTGTAGGTTTTTGAGCAGGTCTTACATTTTTGTAAGTGAGTTTTAATTAAACGGATTTCTTTTTTAGATTTAATATTATTATTAACAAATGCAATTAGTTGAAAATAAGAGGGATGAATATTAATTTTCTTACTTACTATGTTTCTGATAGTATGATCGAGATCCTGAAATTCAGCAAGCTTTTTTTGACATTGAGGGCACTTTTTTAAATGTGCTTCGCATTCTTTTCGATTTTCTTCAGGAATAGGTTCATTATCAATTATAAAACTAAAAAATAATTCAAATGTCTCACAGGTCATTTTACTCATACTTACTAATTTTCACTTTGGTAATTCTATTTTAAAATATCTTCATTTTATATGTCGTTTAAATACTAGGTAATTTTTAATTTTTTTTGTAATTTTTTTCTGTTGGTATGAAGAATGTAGGCAATACGCTGATAATTTAGGGGTGCTTTTTCCGGAAAATTCTTATTTATATTTTCAATAATTTCTTTATAACTGAGATTATCTTTCCATTTGGCAATTTTTATTGATTGCTCTAAGGGAGGTGCGGAAGCAATATGGTCTTCAATAATTGATTCCATAATACCTGTTTTAGTGTTATTTTGGCTGTAAGTATTTTCTGGTAATTTTTGAAATACAATTCTGGATGAGTGTCTTTTTTCCTCTCTTATTTTATCAATAATTTTATTTTTAACTATAGGCCAAAGATAGGTTGAGAGTTTACTTTTTCCTTTATAATTTTTAAGGATTTTGTGATTATCCGCTAACAAGATTTTATACATGATTTCGGCGACAGTATTATCCTTATCAACAAAATAACATCCTTTTGATTCAATTTTAGAGATGATAAAATGTATAATTTTATTCAGTTCTTTAAAAAGGTTATTTTCAATTTCTCTGTTACCCCGGAGAAACTGAGTAATAATTTGTAAATCGCTCGATTCCTTCATAAATGAGCCATAGGTTTATTTGTTTATATAAATGTATCGGATTTTAGGATTATATTCAAGTTTTTTCCATTTTTAAAAGTAATGGTAAGAAGTCAATAGATATAAACTATATTGTCAGTCATGGTAGTGAGTTATATGGTCGTATCTGATTATTTTTTAATCAATTTTTGCTACTTTAATATTTTTTCTTGACAAATGGGTAAAATCAGGTTATTTTAATTTGAGATTATACTAAAACATTTAAGGAGGATCTTATGAAAAAAATTCAGATACCCTTAATGGTGGTTTTTCTCTTAAGTTGTATAAGTACTTATTCCCAGGATCTGGATAAAACCATCACTAATTACGGAGAAGATAATGCTATTAAATATCTTCAACCCTTAGCAGATGCCTTTGGTGCCAATCTTAATAGTGGTTTACAACGTTCAGCTCAAATTAGTAAATTCGGTTTTCATTTTAACCTTTCCTTACAGGCAATGTATTCTCCCCTAGCCGAGGGGAAAAAGAATTTTACTCCTGTAGGGGAGGATATGAAAGTACCAACAGTTTTTGGGAAAGAAAGTACTGATGAGGATTATCCGGATGGTTTGTGGAATACTGATTTTTTCCCACTGGCAGTACCTCAACTCACTATAGGATCCCTGATGGGAACAGAAGTAACTATTCGATATTTTGCTTTTAAAAATAAAGAAATTGGTGAGATCACACTATATGGTTGGGGAATTCGTCATAGTATAAGTCAATATATTCTTTTATGTCCGGTTGATATTGCTGCTGGTTTTTTTCATCAGAAATTTTCAATAGGAAGTTCTATTGAAGCAACTGCACTTTATTATGGAATTCAGATTAGTAAACAATTCAGTGTGTTAATTCTCTATGCCGGAGTTGGAGGGGAGAAGGCCACTCTTAAACTTGATTATGAATATGAAGACACTAATGTATCATTTGATCTGAATGGAGAAAATAAAACTCGTATGACTATTGGAGCAGGTCTGGACTTTAAATATGTGAAACTTTACCTTGACTTTAATTTGGCTCCTCAAAATGTAATTTCTGCTAGTATTGGATTTGGACTATAGTTATTTTAAAAAATATAGTGATAATTACAAGAAATTAACTTTTTCCTGACAATACATTAAGGATTTTGACATCTTACAGAGTAAGATAGTGATATTGTTATCCACAGCTTCTATTCTATTGGAATTAGTTGTAATCATTTTATTTAAAAATTTTTTCACTAAAATTTAAAATAATCGATTAAAGGAGGGAATAAACATACCGGTTTTATTTTTATAAGTAATATAATCCGGAAAGGTTTCTATTAATTTATTTTCTTCCATTTTTGCTCTTAAAATCTGACCAGTTACAAAAATTATATACAATGCAAGACTCAGAGGTGAAAAATGTAGTATCAGGAATCCAAAGAAAATAATTAAATGAGACAGATAGGCTGGATGGCGGATGAAACGATATATACCATTTTTAATGAAATATCTGGATTCTATCATTACAGCGAATGATTTTCTAATTGTAATTAAACTTATTATATTTAATATATATCCAATTAATATAATAAAAAAGATAATATTTTGTAGTTTGGGGGAGTTAAGTATATTACATCCCAAAAATGAATTATAAGGAAGCAAAGAAATAATTATTGGAATATAGGCAATAAAAAAAGGAAAAATAGTTTCCATAAAAGTATGCGCATTGTTTCTGGCAGATATTCTGGTTACATAGGCAAAAAGATAGGTTATGAGTATAATATTTTCTAGAAATATTATACTAAAGTGAAGATAATTATTAAATATAAAATGAAAAAAAAATGTATATCCATAATCAGAATATTGGAAGTTGTTTTGTAGTAGACTGATCTTAAATATAAGAACAGGTATCCTATGAATTAATAATGAAATGATAATAATTGATGCTGACAATTTGATAAGAAATTCCTTTTGAGGCCATAGGGCAGTATCAAAAATTGAAAGATGATTAAACCGATTAAGGAAATGTAAAATTGAGTTTTTTTTCATTGATCACTGGTAATGATTCCAATATTGATAAAATTTTAAAATTTATTCATCCAGGCTGAATTCCAAATATTTAGTATAGTGAGTAATTATCTTATTTTTGTTTTTTGGATTTTTAGTTTCACCCAGATAGAATTTTACTTGTAAAGTTTTTGCATCTAAATCATACATAGAATGCCAGAGAGTACGGGAAGGAACATACAAGGGGTGATAGGTCATCTTTGGGGCTACTTTAATGTTGATTTTTTTGATTTCCTCCAGAGTAAATTTATCTTTAGCACTGGTCATGGATTTCAATTTTTCTAAATTCTTTACACTTGCAACATTTGATGTGTCATGGTTTGAAATTAAATGGGTTGTTATACATTGAATACCATTGTTGTCAATAATAAATGTTTGGTTTCTTTGTCGGGAAAACTCAAAAATAAATGATTTACCTTGGCTATCTGCAATTATATAATGCAGAGGCATGTACATATAATATTGTTTCAGATACAGTAATGCTTCTTTGGCCTCCTGCAGATTCTTGCAATTGTCCAATAAATATCGCATTATTAAAAGTTCATATAATCCTACTTCATATGATTGTTCCAGTTTATATCCCTCATAGACAATTCCTTCAGTTAATACTGCAACAC
>CAZKMO010000083.1:0-15037 GCA_964554015.1 uncultured bacterium | reverse complement strand
ATGGCTTGTTTAGTGAAATACCTTTTAATAGAATATTTTCTATCACTGTTGAAATACTTTATGAAAAAAGATTCGTTTATATGTCAAAAATTATTAACTACGGTCCTGAAATATATCCGTATAAATTTAAAGTAAATTATTCTTTAATTTCATTGCCAATATTATTAAAAATGAAACCCAAGTTGTTGCATCGATTATATTTTTCAGTCGGAGTGAGATTTGAAAAAATGTTTGATGCCGTAGAAGATTTTGCTGATATAGGAGGATTTTATAGACATAAAGATGTGAGTGATAAGATGCCAAACTTAAATTACGGAATTGATGTTGGCATCGGGAATGAAATCCCATTACAGAAAATAATTATAATTCCTGAAGTAAGATATGTATTTGAAATGAGGCCATTTTCATACGATAAGTACTCATATCCTGTAATCAAAGATGATTTTACAAATCACACAATACTTTTTAATATCGGTATTGCTCGTAAAATAAGTTGGCATTTTTCTGGCTAACAATCAACTGCAATGGATTTGAAACAGTTTCGGCTTTTTAGAAATTTGAAGATGGTGGAATCACATGAAGCATCAAAATCTTTGCGTGTTTCAAACCATTGAGTTAGGTGTTAGGCTTCCTGCTGGGTCGACGAGGGTCGAGAAGGGGTCTATTCGTTTCGGCGTTTGTCAATACGCGATACTTTTCAAACTTTAGGGCAATATAACTTAATTTTAAATCACAACACAATTGGAGAATCTGACATGAGAAAAATCTCAAATCTTTGGACAACGCTAGCGTTCGCGGGGTCAACCTATTCTCATTTGGTCGTCGCTGTGCTTGCGTTGGTCGCTGTACTTGCATCACAGGCACACGCGCAAAACGACCAGATGACACCAATCGCCACGCCTTCGCAACCCAATGCGATTGAAATTGGGACCGGTCCGTTGCCTGGTGCGGCCAACCCGGAGACCTGGCATAAGCAGTACGGCAGCCAGTTTGCGCGCAACGTTACGATTGCGACGCTGACACCCTTTCTGCCGGATCCCGCC
Source organism: uncultured bacterium (assembly GCA_964554015.1). Taxonomy (GTDB): domain Bacteria; phylum Zhuqueibacterota; class QNDG01; order QNDG01; family CAYUAG01; genus CAYUAG01. The sequence continues at coordinate 13,994 of CAZKMO010000083.1, read as the reverse complement.
AAGGCAAGCGGCGCCGCCATTATCATCGCGCCCGGCGGTGGTTTCTTCACCTTGTCCATGGAAAATGAAGGCTGGAACGTGGCCCGCGCTCTGGCGGAAAAGGGTGTAGCCGCGTTTGTCCTCAAGTATCGCCTGAATCAAACACCAGCCGATATGCCGGGATTCGAAAAATCTATGCGGGAAATGTTCTCGGGTGCAGCGCGGCCGCCGCGCCCCGAACCCGAAAAGGCGTTCGCTGGTCTTGCTCCGCAGATCGCCGACGCCCGCGCGGCATTTGCCCTTATCCGGAAGCGAGCCGCAGAGTGGCATATCGATCCCAACCGGATCGGTATGATCGGCTTTTCCGCCGGCGCAATGCTGACAATGGCAACTACACTTGCCGGCGAGGATGCGAAGCCCGCCTTCATCGGCAACATCTACGGCCCTCTCGCGTCGGTCTCGGTGCCGGCCGAAGCGCCGCCGCTGTTCATCGCACTGGCTGCCGACGACCCTTTTTTCGGGAACGGCGGTTACGGGCTGATCGATAGCTGGAAGGCTGCGAAGCGCCCCGTCGAATTCCATCTTTATGAACAGGGTGGCCATGGTTTCGGGATGTACCCGAAGGAAACTACAAGTACCGGTTGGTTCGATGCCTTTGTGTGTTGGCTCGGGATGCATGGCATGTTGAAGCCGATATGATCAGAAAGCAAGCAGTGCCTGGAGCGCTGGTAGGCATTCGGACTCAGGCAAGTAGGCCAATTCGGTCGCTCATAATAGGAAGCCTAACCCATCGCTCAAGCGGACACGATCACGCGTGGTGATCCACGAAAAGTATTGTGGTTAATCGAGTGAATGCCGCGCCGCTTAGCTCAGCCGTTATGTGATAAATAAATTGGTTTATTCCCCCAGCACAATAAAAATTATCCTTGGTAATCACATGCTATCATGAATTAAGGAGAAAATTCCGCTGTGTGAGGTGTTCTTCACCTCACAGATAAATACCGAAGTTAAAGAACACTTTCGGCAGCAATAATATCTTAGGAAAAAGTGGTAAAAATAAATTGATGAAATAGTACTACTAAATAAACCAGATTTAAAGCATATCTTAAACCATGTACATGACGTAGAAAAGCAATAGTAAAAAAACCCTTGCCATACAAAATAATAAAATGTGATATATAAAAACCACACATTAACAATCTAAAGGAGGGAATGTAAATGATAAGAATTTTTAAATATGGAATGATATTGTTATTCATATTTTCCACATCAATTTATTCACAATATATATTGAGAGTTGAGAATAATCAGGTTATTATTCAGGGTTCATTAAGGTCTCAATTTGAACAATATGATGAAATATATGTAAAAGGGATCAGGGATTATAAACTGGTTAACATTGGAATATTAAGAATTTTAGATTTTCAAGGTGATTCAACAATTGCATCAATCATAGACACTTTTAAGAATCAAAAAATATTAAAAAATGATTTTATACTTAGAAGATATGATGAAAGGATTGATCATAATGCTTTCGGAATTGAATTCTGGGCATTAGGCAGTCTTTCAACTGATCCCTTTAAAATCACATCATTTAAAAGAAGCTATAAAAGAGAAAATGTTATTTTTAATGGTAAAATATGTAAAACCCAGGAATGTTTATCCAACGATTTTGAACCTGAACAACAAAATATTGATATTGTCCTCAAGGCAAGTTACCAATCTTATGATATAGGCATCTTTTATAGAATAAAGAGGTTTAAATTCGGCTGGATTCCCTCCAGCTTTTATAAGAAAAAATTATATAACAGTGATTATGCAAAATACAAATTTATAACTGACGGTAAAAGACCATCTATTGCTGGCTATGATGTGACAATAAAATCTTTTAATATTATTTATTTTGAATATCATGGATTAAAAGTAAAGGATATGGAAAAATCGAATATATCTGCAAACCTTCTTACCCGGATAGATTACTATAAAATGAGCGGTAATATTTATACATATAAATATCCTTTTGGTTATGAATGGGGTTTACCACCGATTATCTTAAAGGAAGAGACAAAAAAATTAGATGAAAAATTTATTATTTTAGCAATTGGACCAAAAGTAGCACTGAATTTTGAAAAATTACCTATTGAAAATACTCCACTTGGATTTTTTAAAGGTGTTGACGTTGCTTTAACTTTTGATATTCCAATAGGAGTGGATGATTTTATTATTAGAAATTACTGTTTATTAACTACTCTGGTTTTAGAGTTCTAATTTGCTAACTCTGACCCATTCATTCCCGTCCCGCAGAGGTTCTACCTCTACGAAAAAACAATCATTAGTAATCACATACCATCACGAACAAAGGAAAAGTTTATAATCAAAATTTTACTTTTATCATCAGTATTGCTATATTTACTTCCAATGACTGCCTTTGCCCAAAATATGAAGATCCAAAATGTACCTCCATCCTTGGTTCTGTCTCTGGAAGATGCGATAAAACCTGGACAAATTGAAGAATACATTCAATACACAAAGAAATGGATAGAACAATTAAAAGACAAAAATGTTAAAACCACCTTTAACACTTTCCTGGAAACTGATGATATAATCGATTACTTGGAACCTATACCAAGCCTGTCCGGAATAGATGAAGGTGCACTTAAGAAATCTCTGGCATCCTTTCATGATACTGAACCGGGCCAGCAAAGATTATCGACTATTTACTGGTCAAAGTACTCTGTCTGGGACCGTTCCAGCCAGCTTTCCTATGTGCCGGCTGATCCTGATCCCTCCCCTGCTGCTATGCCTTATTTTGTCTGGAAGCACTTTCAAATTCATCCAGACAAAGAAAAGGTCTTTATTGACCTGGCTGTCAAGTGTAAAGAAATATTTCAAAAACATAAAATCGGACGCGGTTATGGGATTTTCTGCAATATCATCGGTTACCCAAGACCCTGGTACACCGTTATATTTCCCGGAAAAGACCCGGGGGAATTATACCAGTGGCAGAAAAAAATGGAACAGGAGTTAGGTTCTGAACTGAAACCTTTATTAAATGAGATCTATGAAATTACAGAGCAGATAACCGATGGCAGTGGCTGGACCATATCCGAACTTTCATTCATCAATAAATAAGTATGTTTGCATACAATATTTTAAGAATTATATCTTTGACATTAAATTAAAGAATTAAGGAACATAATGAAAGCAGCACTACTCAGTGGTAAGGGAAAATTTGAAATCCGGGATATTCCTATCCCCAAGATAAAAAATGATACAGATGTTCTTATCAGAACCCGAATGGTAGGCGTATGCGGTTCGGATATTCACTATTACACCACCGGCCGTATCGGCTCCCAAATTGTGGAATATCCCTTTATTGCCGGACATGAGGCAGCCGGAATAGTGGAAAAGGTGGGGGCAAAAGTAACGAGGGTAAAGCCCGGACAACGAATCGCTATTGATCCGGCTGTATCCTGCGGCCAGTGCGATCAATGCCGGAGCGGACGCCAGCATACCTGCAGAAAGCTTCTCTTTCTGGGATGCCCTCAGCAACTGGACGGCGCCTTAAGAGAGTTTATGGTGCTGCCGGAAAATTGCTGCTACCCCATCGCAGATTCACTCACCTGGGAACAGGCTGTGCTCTCAGAGCCCCTGGCAGTTGCTGTTTATTCCGTGGAGCAGTCCCGGTTACCGGAAAAGGGGAAGGTGGCGATTCTGGGTGCCGGCCCTATCGGTATGTCCGTATTCCACATTCTGCGGACTAAAAAGGTGAACCATATTTATATCACGGATAAAATCAGGGAGAGGCTTACATTAGCCGATTCTTTGAAGCCTGACTGGAGCGGTAATCCTGATACAGCAGATATTGTAGGGGAAATCTTAAACCGGGAAATCTTGCAGCTGGATGTGGCCTATGAATGCAGCGGTGATCCGGAAGCCATTGATCAAGCCATTCAGTTATTAAAACCGGGCGGAACCCTGACCATTGTCGGTATCCCGGAAGTGGACACTGTCCCCTTTCCCATTCATGAACTGCGGCGTCGGGAAATTACCATTGTAAACATCAGGAGACAGGTTCGGTGCACCCCAAAAGCCCTTGATCTGCTTACCAGTAACCAAATCAATATAGAGGCGCTGGCCACCCATCACTTTTCATTAGAGCAAATACAGCCGGCATTTGATCTGGTTGCCCATTACCGGGATGGTGTGATGAAAGCCATGATTGAATTTGATTAGTTTAATCTTTAAAGTGACTATAATGCGGAATAAAAATAAATCACCAGAATTTGTTATTGGGCTGGATTCCAGCACTACTGCCACCAAAGCCATTGCTTTCGATAAAGCAGGAAAAATCATGGCCAGTGCCTCTGCACCCATCCCCCTCTACTCTCCCCAATCCTACTATTATGAGCAGGATCCGAATGACTGGTGGATCTCTGCCAAAAAAGTCTTAAACAAAATCACTGACAAAATTGATCCGGAACGGATCCGAGCCCTTTCCATTTCCAATCAGCGGGAAACTTTTGTTCCCCTGAATGCGGCAGGCAAACAGCTGCGACCGGCCATAATCTGGCTGGATGAACGCTGTAAGGACGAGGTACTCCCTTTTTCTCAAAAAGTCGGTGAAAAAAATCTTCACAGAATTACCGGTAAACCGGTTGATCACGCTCCTGTGGTCTATCGTCTGGCCTGGATGAAACATCAGGAACCGGATCTCTTCAGCCAAATAGCCATGGTTTGTGATGTGCACACTTTTCTGACCTGGAAACTAACCGGATTATTCACCACCAGCTGGGCCAGTGCCGATCCTCTGGGATTGTTTGATTGCGAACCCAAACAATGGTCTCCCGTTATACTGAATGCCCTGGAATTAACTGACAGTCAATTTCCCCAAACCGTCTCTCCCGGGACAGTGATTGGAAAAATCTCCCGGGAAGCCTCCCAAATCACGAATTTGAATATGGGAACTTCAATAATTGCCGGCGGTGGCGACGGACAGATGGCTGGTCTGGGATCCCAGGCCTACGGTCCGGAGCGGGCTTATTTGAATCTGGGAACTGCGGTGGTGGCCGGCGTTTATAGTCCTTCCTACCGGACCAGTCAGGCTTTTCGAACCTTAATCGCCTGCTGGGAACAGGGATATATCTATGAATGCAGTTTACGGGCCGGCACTTTTGCCCTTGATTGGTTTATCAAACAAATTCTGAATATTGATCCCGGGAAGCAAAAAAACATTTATCAGACTCTCCAGACTGAAGCTGAACAAATTCCAGCGGGATCTGATAATTTATTCTTTCTACCCTATATATGCGGGGTTATGAATCCCTATTGGAACAGTGAAGCAAGAGGCGCCTTTGTGGGATTAGCATCCCACCATCATCGCGGACATTTGTACCGCGCTGTTCTGGAAGGTATTGCCTTTGAGCAAAGGCTGGCTCTCAACAGGGTGGAACAGGAAACCGGACAAACAATCAGTATGCTTATTGCTATGGGAGGAGGCACAAAAAACACTTTCTGGTGCCAAATGATAGCTAATATAACCGGAAGAACTATCGGCCTTCCTGCTGCCAGCGAAGCTTCTGCTCTGGGTGCGGGTATAGCCGCTGCTGTGGGTATCGAATGGTACCCCACCTTTCAGGCTGCCGCAGAGAAAATGACCTCCCTTAAAAAAATGATTCATCCGGATAAGACAACTCATAAGATCTATGGAAAATTATTCAAGAAATATAAAAAATTATATCCGGGGCTGAATACTATATAGATTAATAATTAAGATATTTCTTCACCTCGTTCCTATGATCTCTGTAGGAACAAGGAAAAATACAAAATGTGTAAATATAACACTCTATCCGATACGCAATCTTTTAAAACTGGCTAAGAAAAACTTGGCAGAGAGGTGGGAGATACTATTTTCTTGAATGGTTTAGATTTTGATTTATTTAAAAAAGGAGAATTGACATGAAAAATGTAAAATTTCTTTTAGAATTGATTCTTTTAACTAGTCTATTAATTTTTATTGTATGTAAACAAAAGATAACGGGACCGGAAGAAGTAATAGGCATAACATCCCCAACACTTATTAGTCCTGCGTACGGATCAATATTATCTACCAGAACTGTAGAACTAATTTGGAATAGGGTTGAAAATGCTGATAAGTATGAAATTGTTGTAGACAACTCAAATGATTTCTCCAGTCCTGAATTCAGTACCTCAGATGTCCAGGATACGGCAGTAACCACAACCACCTTAAATGCTGGGGTATATTACTGGCGAGTAAGAGTTGAAAATGAAAACTGGTCGAATGTGTGGATCTTTACCATTAGCACCAATAATCCTTCGGCAGCAACATTAACTATACCAGCCAATGGCTCATCCATATATGAGAATACCTTTTCCTTTAACTGGAAAGATATTAGTGGTGCCTACGTCTATGAGATTCAAATAGACACATCCAGCAGTTTCTCCAACCCAATAATTTACAAGAAAAACCTGGCCAGCTCAAAATTTACGGTTCCGGAAGGAATTGCACCTGGACTTGGCCCTGATATGTTTTTCTGGCGTGTACGGAGTGCGAATAGATTAGGTGAACACACTGCCTGGTCTACTCCATGGTGGTTTTTATGGTGGTTGGTACTTGACGTTGACGGAAATATTTACACATCAGTTAAAATTGGCAGTCAAATATGGATGGCCGAGAACCTGAAAGTAATACATTATCGTAATGGCGATCCTATTCCTTATGTCCCGGATGATTATGATTGGGAATGGCTGATTAGGAGTGCCGGTGATGCCTATTGTGATTGTGACGGCAATAGCATAAAAAGTGTAACATATGGTCGTATCTACAATGGGTATGCAGTTTCTGACAGCCGTAAAATAGCACCTTCAGGATGGCATATACCCACGGATGATGAATGGAAAGAATTAGAGATATTTTTGGGTATGAGCCAGGAATCGGTTGATAGTGTGTTGTTTCGTGGATCTGATGAAGGGGGAAAATTAAAGGTGACTGGTACATTACATTGGAAATCTCCAAATACTGGTGCAACTGATGAATATGGTTTTGCGGCTTTAGGTGCTGGCGGCCGTAACTCGTATAGTGTTTACAGGATTTATCGTGAAGAAGGTTGGTTTTGGGCTTATAAAGAGGGGGCGGAAAAACCTTATTGGAACCGGCGATTAAGGTTTGACGAAGCGAGGATATCGCGTTCAGCAGGTTTTGGTAGGTCCGGTTATTCTATACGTTGTATCAAGGATTAAATTAACTGTAGATGATTATTTAATTTCATCTCATTCCCACGAAAACCGTGGGAACAATTAATGAGGATAAAATCTACCTTCCAAAAAAGGAGAAAATATGAAACCTTTACCATTATGCAGACTGCATACTATTTTTACTTTATTCTTTATAACCATCTCAACAGTGTTGGGTCAGGAAGTGAATGACTGCTATACAGTATACAAGGAAGCAGACAATGTCTGGAGAATCGTTGAACGCAATACAGTCAATATTTATTTGGTTGAAGGCAAAGACAGTGCCCTGGTAATCGATGCAGGCTATGGTAGCGGGGATTTAAAAACATACCTCCAGACCTTAACAAAACTGCCCCTCCTGGTTGTAAATACCCATGGACATGGTGATCATATCGGAAGTGATTACCAGTTTTCAAAAATATATATCCATCCTAAAGATTATGAATTGTATCATGCCAGCGTTAATAATAAAACATCCTCCCCTACTCTTATTCCGGTAAAGGAGGGGTATGTATTTGACCTGGGAGGCACAAAGCTGGAAGTCATGGAAGTGCCTGGCCATACTTCCGGAAGTATATGTCTGTTAGATAAAAAGGATAAAATGCTCTTTGCCGGTGATCACATCAATGCAGTGGTCTGGTTATTTCTGGATTCATGTCTTCCCTTAGAAATCTACCTGAGCAATCTGGTAAAAGTTGAAAATCACCTTGATGAATTTGATACCATTATGCCGGGTCATAATGAACCCTTAGACAAAACCTACCTTAGGGAGTTAATAACCTGCGTTAAAAGTATTTTGGATGGGACCTGCCAATCAGAACCATATGATTACTCATCAATTTCAGCCGGAGCCTTAATGTGCAAATATAAAAGATCGCTGGTGGCCTACGATCCTGATAAACTATATAAAGAAAAACAATAATAAGATTATAACGGAATCTTTCCCTCGTCAAGATATATCGCGTGCGCAGGCAGAAAAATCTACCCCATACACTAACATGATAGGCGGCCTTACTCAATAATATTTAAGCTAAAACGTGTAACCCGGCCTTTAAGATCATGTAAATTATACAATGTCTAAAGGTAATACTAGACAAATAATTTTTTCATTTTAATCACCCGTCGAAAAAAGATTCCCTTAGAGACCAAGTAATCTCTTACTTGAAAAGGAGGAATACGAATGCTAGAACAAAATGTTAATAACCTTCCGGCTATACTTGACGAACTCATTAAGACTGAAAAGGGATTAATACGAATTTCACAACTTATCAACGATGAAATAAAGAATGAGCTTGAATCAATCAGTGGAATTGGTGAAAAAATTAGAAACGATCGAAAAAAAGCAACAACTTCATTTGAGAACTTTAACCAAAAGGTGAATCAGCTATTCAATCTACTTTCTACAGTCATGAGATCCATGCATGAAATGAGAAGCTCTGTGACAAGAAATCTTCTTTAGAATCGCGAATCACTGTATTAACAGGGTAATTTATCTTAGATTTTTAATAACTGCCTAATATCGCGTATAGCGGACGCTTCTCTTGATACTCAGCGCCACTAACGTAAATTGTTAAGTATACATACTTCAAATAAAATATTAAGATCACTACATGACAATAAAAGAAAAAATAATTAGATGTCCCTGGGTTGATCTCACAAAACCGGATTATGTCTCTTATCATGATAAGGAATGGGGAGTGCCAGTTCATGATGACAGAACAATTTTTGAATTCTTAACCTTAGAATCAGCTCAGGCAGGTTTAAGCTGGTATACCATTTTAAGGAAAAGAGAAAATTACAGAATCGCTTTTAAAAACTTCGATCCGGAAAAAATTGCCCAATTTGGCAACCAAGAATTAAATCAACTCTTATCCAATCCAGGAATCATCAGAAATCGGGCAAAGATTTTAGCAACCATAAATAATGCCCAAAGATTCCTGGAAGTACAAAATGAGTTCGGTAGTTTTAACGCCTATATTTGGAGATTCGTTGCTGGCAAACCAATAGTAAACGAAATCAATAAATTGGATGATTATCAGACCAAAACAGAAATATCAGACAAATTAAGCCAGGATTTAAAAAACAGAGGATTTAAATTTTTAGGTTCAACAACCTGTTATGCTCATATGCAGGCCACAGGCATGATCAATGATCATTCCACCACCTGTTTCCGAAAATATCAAATTCTAAAAATGTATTAGTACCATCCGGACAAAATATTTTGATCTTGCCAGGGTGGAACAGAAAGAAGTATTTAAATCTTACATATAAACCGTTATAAAAAGGAGCTATTATGAATTTTATTATAATCTTAATATATATCCTTTTGATTATTATAATCGGAATCCTGGCTAAAAAATTAAAAAAAAGAAGTGCTTTGGTATGGTCGCTGGCATCTATAACCCTTACACCTCTTATAACCGGAATAATAGTATTATCAATTAAACCAAAACCAGAGGTTCTGAAAAAATTAAAACGCAAGAAACCAAAAAACAGGATATTTACTCTCCTTCTGGGAGTTTATCTGGGTTTTTTTGGTGTGGATCGTTTCTATTTAAACAAAACTGATTCCGCCATTCTCAAATTCGCAACCTTGGGGGCTTTTGGATTATGGTGGTTTATAGATAATACGCTGTTATTAATCGACGCTTTTTTATATTGCTTCGGGAAAAAAACCGGTATAGTAAAAGACGCTGCCGGAAGAGAGCTGCGGTACGGACTTTCTATGTTCATTTTTAGTAATGGTAAATTGCAGCAGGATTGGTTTACAGATAAGTCAAAAAAGAAATAATTAAAATAAAAATTTTCATCTCAAAACTTAATTGAAGAAATATATTCACTTCCTTCCCAGGGAGACCGTGGAAACGAGAAAATAGAGTGAAGCTGGGGATAAACAGGTAATTTGGTAACTTGATAATATGGGATATAGGGATATAAGGAAATAAGGGGAAATAGGGGTTCTAAGGAATTGAAGGGAAATTAAAAAAATTTACTCTACTCCTATATCCCTTATTCCCCCTATACCTTATACTCTTTACCTAGTCAGTTAGAGTGGTAGATTCCATATAAAATCCTTTCGCAATACTAATTGTCTGACATTTTTTCATAAATTTAATCTTATCACCTACTTTTTCTCTAATAATTGCTTATATTATACAGTTAAATATAATTTTGATTGCTAGTGAAATAATTGTAATTAAAGACAAGGTTTATGAGTAGTTATCAACAGGATTACATTCTACGATTAATGGAAAAAATAGGCTTCCTGATTGCCAGAATAATCGGGCTCAAAGAAGCAGGTGAACTGGAAGAAGCGCTTCAGGAGATTGAAAAAGCCGGGACTCTCTTTCCGGGAATATCCCCAGAATTACTGGCAAAGATCGATTCATCTACCACGGCACAACTTTTAGAGCAAAGTGAATATATTACTGCCTATGCCAGACTTATGGCTGAAAAAGCAAGTATTCAACGACAGATGGGACATAACCAGGAAGCTCAATCTAATGAAAAACGGGCACTGGAGCTGTTACTTGAATCCTACAAGCAGAGACAGGATCCAACCAAGGAATTTTGCGGACTTATAGATCTTCTGGTGAGTCAAGGTGCGACAAAGGAACTATCCGGAGCATATCAAGAGTTGTTGAAAAAAGTATGCAGGGAATGATTTTGACAACTTGCTTGATTGCTCTGATTGTAAAAAATAAACCTGTCCTGCACAACATTAAATACAAATGATTATCTTCAAAAGTAAAAAAAAAAATTAACTGTTAGGAGGTAAGCGTGCATATCGTTGCTATATATGATTGGAAGGAAGAAACAGCGGAAGTAAAGCAAGCGATCTCCGCTGCACTTGGAATTACAGTCTATGAAGTAGGACAGCGTTTGCTAGCGGGTAGTCCCCTGGTGCTGGCCAGTTTCGCTGATTCCCAGCAGGCTCAGGTACTGGTAAAGAAATTAAATCAGATTAAAATAGCTACTCTGGTTGTGGATACCGAGCAGATTCGCAGCAGAGCGAATAATTTCATAGTCCAACGTTTTAAGCTCCATACATCTTCATTAAGCCTCAGGCTGGATGATGGACAACTTGTGGAAATTCCCTATGGGGAGATTAATATACTTATTCCTGTTACAAGTATTGTGGATAAATCTGAAACTAAAACAGTTACTGAACACAGGTTCAGCCTGGGAAGAACCATTATTACCGGGGGCATACCTATGACTGAAAAAATCAAATACAAGCAAGAGATAAGAAATATTAATATTGGGAAGCTCCTCTATCTCTATGCCCGAGGAAAACAGCAGCCGCTAATCTTCAACCAGAGCATAATGGTTTATAATGGTCTTGGTTCAGCCATGAAAACATCACAAGAACAGAACTTCACCTATTTAATCAACGAATTACACCGACTCTGTCCCTGGGCTGTTTATGATGACCGCCTGTTTAAACGAATCGGACAGAGTCGATTACTTGGCCCCACCCTGAATCCGGAAACCAACCTTGATATTGCGATTGAGATCCTCGTACAGTATCTGCGGGTATCTACCAAGAATAACAATACAAAAATTCCTTAATCTAATAATATAACTATCTTATAATTAAAGACCGGAATGTATATAATCAAAGGAGGTGATGCTAATGGAAAGAGAAAAAGGATAAATTCATATAATTTTTTAAGAAATTAGGAGGAAAGTTCAATGAAACGAATTATGATGAAACTTTTTCCGTTTTTACTCTTAGCCATTCTGGTCAGCTGTGTTGATCCTAACGAATCAGGAATAGTGGATTGTAAGGATTTCAAGGATGTAGAGGTAATTCATTCTGCTCCTAACTTGGAGACAGATATCACTTTTTATGACACCATGTGTCTCAATGAATTTTTCTATTACTTTAATACCGATTCAGATCCGGCAGCAGATTTTTTGATTCGCTGTCGTCCTACTGAGTTCACCATCTCCAAGGAATCTGCTACTTCACCCGGTCTGTATGATGATTTAAAATATACAGGTACACCGAGTGTGAGTGGTGTTCACTATAGGTTACAATTTCCTTTAACTGTTTTGGAAGCTATGCCTACTGTAGCACCCATAACCATTGGTTACTGGTTTTATGCCATGGATGAAAAAGACAGAATGCCGGATTCAGGGGAAAAAACCATAACTCTCCCCTAGCAGGGGAAGGAAGAAATTCAGGTTCTGTCCCTGTTCAGATTTTTCCTAGGATTGGATAGGGATAGAACTATACTTAACTGATGAAGAGAATATATATCTAGGCATCAATCGGCTCATAAATGAAATAAACAAAATAAATCCCATGCCTTCCAGGAATCGTAAATTCAAAGTTTTTTGTTAGCTGAATATCATATTTTGAATAAAAGTATAATAAGCAAATTTTTTACAACATTTCTAATACTATTTGCATAAATCAAAAATATTTGTTATATATCAACAATATCAATGATGGTTTGAAATACAAAAGAGATCAACTTATTTTATATATAAAGCATAACAGGAATTTTTAATTAATACAAGAACATTGTAACCCACTGGAATGGAAGTAAAAATGAAACGTTGGCTGGATCAATTCTCAGAAATTTTATATGCAATAATGAGATTAGTAGTGGGACTTCTGTTTGCCTGCCATGGGGCTCAAAAACTTTTTGGTGTACTGGGTGGAGTAAGCCAACTTTCAAATCCATTGATGCTTACAGCTGGAATCATTGAGTTTGGTGGTGGTCTGCTGGTTGCAATAGGTTTATGGTCACGGTATGCCGCCTTTATTGCAAGTGGCGAAATGGCAGTCGCTTACTTCCTGGTACACGCATCCAGGAATTTTTTCCCCATCCTCAATAAGGGTGAGTTAGCTGTTCTCTACTGCTTCCTGTTTCTGTTTATCACCTCCAAAGGATCGGGAAAATGGAGTGTGGAACAATTAAGGGGTACCCAAAAAAGTTAATAAGGGGGACTTTTTTTATGCCCTGAATCTTTCTATCAAACAAGTAATGGTATCAAAGAAAAGCTAACACAATAAGGAGGTTTTATGAAAAAACTAGGTATTAGTCTCATTATTCTGACAACAGTATTAGTGATGTTTTTGACAGATTGCGCTAGCAAAAAAAGCAATCCCGTATCCTTTGTAGATGACTATTCGGTCACCCTTACCGAAGAGGAAGGCACAACCTATGCCGGTGATTATTTCCCCATAGAGGAAGGCTACACCTGCAATTATTCCGGTAATGCAAATATGGACATCAGGATGGAAATCCCTGGTTCTGCTCCCTTGGAAGAAACGACTGATGCACCCGCCCTGGGAATGCTCAAAGTTTTGGCTCTGTGTAGTATTCCCTTACCCAGTGGAGCCATTCCCCTTTATCCTATTGTTGATTTAACTGATATGGAAGGACAAATTGTAGCTGATACCAGTCGTTTTTTCATGAAAGATGCCCAAGCTGTTTATATTAAGGCCTTGAAGATGAGTGATGGTAGTTATATGGAAGTTGAGAATCCCATCTATATTAAATCTGAACTTGTGGTTGGTGATTCCTGGGAAACAGCCCCCAAGTTGGATATGACCAAGCTGCTTGCCAATGAAATGGGAGAAACCGGAAACCAGGCCAATATTGATCTCAAAGCAAAAGCAAAATTTTTTGTAGTTGGCAATGAAAGTATATCTCTGCCCATCGGGACCAGAAATGCCATGCGATTGGAACAGGCAAACGAGATTGATATGATCGGGGACATGTTTATAGAGGGGATAACCGTAG
>CAZKMO010000082.1:0-15081 GCA_964554015.1 uncultured bacterium | reverse complement strand
TTAAAAGATAAATTTCTTACCCAAAAACAGGAGGAAACTGATTTAATAAAAAATATAAACGAAGCTCTCCATCAAAAAATTGAATCTCATGAAGCTGAAAGAAAGGAATTGGAAGCAATTCTGGAAGAACAAAAAAACTCATTAACATCTATTCATCATCATGTAAGAACTAACACCCAAAATCTTCTAAGACTCTATGAAACCAAATATGTCAAAACCGACAATAAAAATGTTTTATCAATTTTAACTGAAATAAAAACCCAACTCTATACCCTTTCCCTGATCTATTCAAGACAGTATAAAGATGAAAGCAGTAATGCCATAAAATATAAAACCTATCTGGATGATCTGATAAAATATTTATCCTCAGTTAACTTCATTCACAATTTAGAATTATATATAGAAAAAGACATATTACTACCCCTACAGCAGGCTGTTCCCATTTCTCTGCTTTTAAGCGAACTTATATTATCTTCTTTTAGCAATCCCACAACCAAAAACGATATTAAATTATTTATCCAAAAATCCGAAGATGAGTTATTGATTAAAATACGCCACTCAGACAAAGAAGCCTGGCAGGGATTTGAGGAAAAAGATAATAAATTTCAATGGGTTAAAAATACCATAGAAAGCAACCTTGAAGGTAATATATGGATAACCCGGAGTAAATTTACTGAACTCAATATTGGAGTCAAAGTATAGCAATATCATAACCTCAGTGATTACTCCCAGAAAATTATAGTCTATTTTCTTTTCTCTTTACTCCCCTAATAGCAACTTAAAAAAATCCTACCCCTAAAAACATTCCCCTTTCCTGAATTACAAATTTAGGTAATAAGGCTGTTTTAAATAATTATTTTTTTACCTAATCTCTGAGTTGGGAAAAGAGACTATAAATTCCGGACTAGCTTTCCTAGGCTAGCGAAAATTCATAGATTCAAGGAGTGTAACGGAAGCAGGGATAATTCACTATACCACTCCCCTCTATCCCGAATACCTTCTTCCGCAGACACAATGGAAATGACTTAATTAAGTCTTTGAGAAAAATTTGTTCTCAATCAAAAAATTACCAAATACAGGTAGATTTTAGTTGAAAAAATTTTATATTTAACTGAGTTATACTATATCATTAACCACCGGAGATGCAGGTGAGTGAAAATAAATCCTTAATCGGAATAATTTCTCTTGTTATCCTTTTAACCGCCTTTCTATGGGCTACCAGCAATATTTTATCACCTCTGCTTATTGGATTTCTTCTACTTTTCATACTGTATCACTTAAAAGACAAGGCCTATTCCAAACTGCTTATGCTATGCGTTTCCCTGATATTGTTTTTCTGGATACTGCTGGAAATAAAATCAATTCTTTTCCCCTTTATTATATCGTTTATTTTAGCCTATTTGTTCAACCCTGTCACTGACTGGATGGAAAAAATAAAAATTCCCCGAATTGCCGGGACAATACTATTATTGGTACTCACCTTCGGGATCATAATTGTAATCGGTATATTTCTTCTTCCCGGTCTGATTAATGAACTTCACACTTTGATAAAAAAGATTCCAGAGGTCGGGGCGAATCTGCAAAATATTTTTAAAGACAATCTTACTAAGTTATTGAATACCTTTAATATAGAATCCACAGAACTGGAAAAGAGTTTATCCCAAAAACTACCCCAAAGCATCGAAAAAATTCTCTCCAGTATATTAATCGGTTTAACCAGTGTGGGGAGCTTTTTGGGAAAACTTTTCTATATAATTCTTATTCCAATTTTAACTTTTTATTTTCTTAAGGATTTTGAAAAAATCAAGCATTGGATTATTAAATTTATACCTTTACAATATAAAAACCTTACCTATTTTTACGGATGGAGATTTAACCGGATATTAGGCGGCTATCTGCGGGGACAAATAATTGTCTGCTTAATCGTTGGTACTCTGACCGGACTGGGATTTGTACTGTTCGGTCTTCCTTTTGCCTTGCTTATCGGGGCACTGACCGGGCTGCTGAATATCATCCCCTATATCGGACTATATCTCAGTCTGACCTTGGCGCTTTTAACCGGACTGCTTACACCCAATGTCGTAATTTCCCTAATTAAAATTGTTAGTATATTTCTGATAGTACAAGGGATAGAAGCCTATATAATTTCTCCCAAAATAGTGGGAGACCGGGTAGGTCTCCATCCCATTGCAGTGATATTGTCAATACTGATATTTTCTAACCTGTTTGGTTTTTGGGGATTGCTTCTCGGAGTTCCCTTGGCAGCAGTCATAAAATTTCTCCTGGATGAATGGAAAAGGCATCAAAAATGGAGAATGAATCGTGAGACAAAAGAAAGCCTTAAAAATTAAACATATTGATTCTGGAAGCAATGATCTCACCAAAGGACTGCAGGCAGGTGACCGCATCCTGAGTATTAACGGACATTCGATTACAGATATAATCGATTACTATTTCTATACCAGTGACACTCCTTTAACTATCGAATTTCTTAAACCGGATAATACCATACTGAACTTAAAAATGAAAAATACTGACCGCTTGGGAATTTCCTTTCATCCCCTGCAATTTCATAGCTGCGGAAATAACTGCATATTTTGTTTTGTAGACCAGAATCCTCCCGGATTGAGGAAAACTCTGTATGAAAAAGATGAGGATTACCGGCTTTCTTTTTTATACGGAAATTATGTTACTCTCACTAATACTACCCGGGAAGATCTGCAGAGGATTGTTAAACAACGGCTCTCACCTCTGTATATTTCAATTCACGCCCTGCAGCCATCGGTCCGAAAAAAAATACTTGGTATTAAAAAAAATGATCATCTTCTGAAGAAAATCTCCTTTTTAACTGATAATAAAATCGAACTGCACGCCCAGATTGTTCTCTGCCCCGGTATAAATGACGGGACAATACTGAATGATACCATACTCACCTTATCCCGTTACTATCCCTATTTGAAAACCCTGGCAATTGTACCGGTAGGACTAACCAAACACAGAAAACATCTTCCCCGCCTGCAACCGGTAACTCCTGCTAGGGCCCTATCTATAATCTCCCGGATTAAAAAAATACAACAGAAGTTCAAACACCACCTGGGTAATCCTTTCGTTTTTTTAGCTGATGAATTTTATCTTTTAGGTAAACGAGATATTCCTTCTGTACTTCACTATGGTGAATATCAGCAAATTGACAATGGTGTGGGTCTTACCCGACACTTTATAGACGAATTCACTCAAAAGATCAAAAATTTTAAAGGAACCTATCAGCCTCAGCGGAATTTAATTTTTATTACCGGGAAAATGGCCTATCCAGTGATTGAAAAATTTATTCTCCCGCATTTAAATAAAATCAAAGGAATGAAAGTGGAAGCTTATGCGGTGGAAAATACTTTTTATGGCAAATCGGTTACCGTAAGCGGACTCTTAACCGGAAGGGATATCATCAACACCTGTTCCGCTATCAAGCACCCAGCAGAAATACTGCTGCCTGAAAATTGTGTAAATAATCAAGGATTATTTTTGGATAACCTGAAAATTGAAGATATTAGAAAAAAGATATCCCCAGAAGTGCGAATAATTAAAAATGTGAAAGACATATTGTAGACATGGAAAAACCAGTGGTAACAATCGTGGGAAGACCCAATGTGGGCAAATCAACTCTCTTTAATAGAATAATACAGCGCCGAGAGGCGATTGTTGATGACCGTCCCGGAGTAACCAGAGACAGAAAGGGAGTGGAAACTGAATGGGAAGGGTATGAATTCGTTCTGTTTGATACCGGCGGATTTATACCAAAAGCCAATAATATTATGGAAGCAGGTGTAACCAGTCAAGTTAAAGCTGCCATTACCGAATCGGATCTCATTATTTTCATGGTTGACTGTCAAACCGGTATCACTGATTTTGATGATGAAGTAGTAAAGATTTTACGAAAAGCCAATAAGCGTTCTTTACTGGTGGTAAATAAAGTTGATTCCAGGGAAAAAGAAATGTATGTTGCTGAATTTTTTAATTTAGGATGTGGTAATCCTATACCAATTTCTGCAGCCGGAGGAAGAAATATAGGTGATATGCTTTCAGAAATTGTGGTAGAACTGAAAAAAACATTCACAGTTAAACCAAAATCTGAATCGGAAATAAAAAATTATCAGAGAGAAGATGAAATCATAAAACTGGCAATTGTGGGACGTCCCAACACCGGGAAATCCACTTATATTAATAAACTATTAAATCAGGAACGGCTTTTGGTTACTGAAATACCCGGAACCACCAGAGATTCGATCGATATAGGTATTAGTTTTCAAGGAAATAAATTTTTAGTTATCGATACTGCTGGTTTACGAAAACAGACCAAAATTACAGATTCCCTTGAATACTATAGTTCGCTGCGAACAGAAAAGGTGATTAACCGATGCGAGGTAGCATCCATTTTTATTGATGGTGATCAAGGGTTGACCAATCAGGACATGCATGTCATAAGAAGAGTTATGGATGCAAAAAAAGGTGCGGTACTGGTCATTAATAAATGGGATCTTATAAAAAATGATAATGAAAAACTTGATAAATTAGAAATTGATATACATAGTAAGATCAAGGGATTTGCTTATCTTCCCTTGATAACTGTATCATCTTTATTAGGCACCCGAGTCCATAAACTTTTAACTAAAATAAGGGAAATCTATAAAGAAAGAAATAAAAGAATTTCCTCTCCCGATTTAAACAATTTGCTTGCAGAATTAAATCAAAATTTTCAACCACCCTCGGTAAAGAATAAAATCATTAAAATTAAATATGGATGTCAGACCAAAACCGCCCCTCCGGAATTTGTCTTTTTTGCTAATCATCCTCAGTTGATTAAAGAAAGCTATAAACGCTTTCTGGAAAATAAAATCAGAAAAAAATTTGGATTTGAAGGAGTACCTTTCTCCCTATTTTTTAAAAAGGGAAATAATAGATGAAACCTATAATCCTTTTTTTATCTATAATTGTATTCTGGTATAATGTTGCTGCTCAAAATTTTAGGGCAACAGTGAAAAGTCAAGTGAAACAACAAAAAATATCCCAGACTGATGCTCTCTTTCTCCAGGCCGTAGCTATGTTCGCCCCAGAACAGCTCCCTCCGGAATATAAAAATTTGAATTTTGAAGTTCAAAAATGCGGATTTGGATTAATGGCACAGATAAATTCAAATTTTGTAAAATTTTCAACTTCTCAACAAGCATCTCTGCAAGAATTTCTAGATCGTCCGGACCTGCCCTTTTCTATAATCTCACCATCTTCACTCTTTAAAATTCATTATACTATTTCTGGTTCAGAGGCAGTCCCACTTGAGGATGCAGATGAATCAGGCATACCGGATTATGTGGAAGAGGTGGCCAGAACCATGGATTACAACTACCAAATTGAAGTCCTAAACATAGGATTGAATGAGCCACCTTTTGATAATATAGACGGACCGGAATGGGATGTGTATATCAAGAACATACCCAACTATTTTGGCTATACTACCTTTGATACAAAAATTTCTACTAATCCAAATGTCTGGACATCACATATGATTATTGATAACGATTATGTCCACACTCAAACCACTCAATTAGACGGTATGAGGATTACCACTGCCCATGAATTTTTTCACATGATTCAGTTGGGGTATAACTTCCGCAATAGAGATATTTTCCTCATGGAGGTTGGTTCTACCTGGATAGAAGATGTTTTATATGATGAAGTTAATCAATACATAGAATATCTTCCAGCCTTTTTTCGTTCAACCAATACTGCTTTTAATACTTTTGATGGATCGCATGAATACGGTCTTTGCATCTGGTTTCATTTTCTGCAAAAAAGACTGCATTCTATTTATTTTGTTACCAATATCTGGGAATATATTATTAACTATCCGGCCATTCAGGCTGTGGATCGGGTTTTAAATGATAAGGGATCAAATTTTGAAAAGGAACTTACTCTGTTTTATGGATGGAATTATTTAACCGGTTCCAGAGCTGACACCCTAAGCTATTATCCGGAAGGAAACACCTATCCGGAAATATCTGACTCCGACCTAGATGGTATATACAATTTTTCCCACGATACCACTATAGCAGGTTCAGTTGTATCAACCGGGGCCAAATAATTTAAATTTAATATAGTAAATGGAAGCAGCTTCATTTTAATACCAGTTAATATTAATACAACTGCTGAAGGGGACCAGCTGTTTACTTTCAATCTAAAAAAAGAAAAGGATAATACTGATCAGTTTTACCTATCACCAGGAGTGTATATCAATCTATCCTCTGAGCAGAATAATTCTTTTAAAGGAACTGCGATAATGCAGACCTCTGATAATACCAATATTCTAACCTATCTTAATTATCCTCCCCCGGAACTGATTTCCCTAAGTCCGAGTTATGCCCAGCAAGGTGAAAATCTTCTGATTAATATAACAGGCAGCCACACTCATTTTTCTACTGGTTCTCAGACAGTTTATTTCACCCGGGATAGTTCTATCCTTTATTTAAGCATCGATAGTGTTTATTCAGATTCAGTTCTTGCTGCCAGTGCTTTCATTCCCTTACAGGCTGAAGCAGGTTTCTGGGATGCCTCAGTTCAGAATGAACTTGATGGAATCATGACCATTGAGGATGGTTTTCATATAATAATAAAATCAGAAGAGAAAAAACTACCAGAATGTTATCCTAATCCTTTTATTATTAATAAGCATGATTATGTCATCATACCGTTTGAAATAAAACAACCAAATCAGGTTGAAATTAAAATTTTTACTCCCTCCGGTTATCTGGTATGGGAAGATGAAATATCTTCTCTGGAATCAATTGTATTTAAATGGGACGGGAGAAATATTCAGGGAGGAAGGGTAGCAGGAGGAATTTATATTTATAGTATACTTTCAGAAAGCAAAGTCTTACACCAGGGAAAAATTGCGGTAATTAATTAATACACCTTTTTTAATTTTTTTAAATACTATTCTATTGACTTTAAACATTCTTTTTTTTACCTTGTGTGTACGTACACGAAACAATAATTTTTACATGATTAGTTATAATCAAGAATGGAAATGGCTACCTTGAAAGAAATTGCTCGAGCAGCAAATGTATCTTTGGGAACAGTTGATCGGGTAATACATAAACGGGGAGGAGTTTCTACTGAGTCAGAGACAAAGGTGCGTAAGGCTCTGCATAAACTCAATTATACTCCCAATATTTTTGCCCGCCAGCTTAAACGCAGGAAACCCTTTCACTTTGGAGTGTTAATGCCTGATCCTCATCAGGATGGTGGATTTTGGCAAAGTCCCGCTCGGGGTATCCAGAAAGCAATAAAGGAACTTAATGCCCATCAGGTCGTACTGAATGCTTTTTACTATGAACGCTATACTCCTGAATCTTTTTACCGGACAGCTGATAAGGTTCTTGCTGCCGACCTGGATGGACTGCTTATTGCACCGGTACTCTCTGAAATCTTCCGGAAATTTGTGTCAAAAATTCCTTCTTCTCTTCCTTTTGTCTTTTTTGATTCTCACTTACCCCAATCATCCTGCCTTTCCTGCATTATGCAGGATTCCTTTCAAAGCGGCCAGCTTTCGGCCCGGCTTATGCATCTGCTTTTACCGAAACCGGCCACTATTGTTGCTATTCAGGTACTGCCCCGTGACTATCATATAGCAGAACGTATCAAAGGATTTAAAACCTATTTTTCATCCTATCCCTCCTATCAAATAAAAATATACAGTGTGATTCGGAAAGAAACCCAAATGGACTTTGCTCCTCTTACAAAATCGATACTTAAGGAATTACCTGATATTAAAGGAATTTTTGTATCCAATGCTCTGGTTTATCCTGTAGCTCGTATTTTAGAAAAAAATGAGGAAAATAAAAGCATACATCTGATTGGTTATGATCTGATCAAGGAAAATATTGATCACCTGAAATCAGGAACCATTGATTTTCTCATCAGCCAGCAGAGTCAGCAGCAGGGATACCAGGGAATTTACACTCTTTTCCGGCATATTGTTCTGGAAGAATCGGTTACAAAAAAAATCATGATGCCCATCGATATTATTACCCGCGAAAATGTGGATTACTATCATTCACCCTAAGGAGGAAATATGAAACATCAATACGTTATTGGGGCTGATTTTGGTACGGATTCTGTACGAACTGTAATCTTTGATGCTGAAAATGGTCAGGAAATCTCTTCCTCTATCTGCGAATATCCCCGCTGGAAACAGGGGCGCTATTGTGATCCATCTCAAAATCAATTCCGCCAGCATCCCCTCGATTACATGGAAACTCTGGAAAAATCGATCAAACAAAGCCTTTCCCAAGCTCCGGCAAAAACAGCTGAAGCCATACTGGGAATTGGAATAGACACTACCGGTTCCACACCCTGTGCAGTTGATAAAAAGGGTAAACCACTTGCCCTTTCTCCGGAATTTAAGGATAATCCAGATGGCATGTTTATTCTCTGGAAAGATCATACTGCAGTGGAAGAAGCTGAAGATATTAATCAATATGCGGAAACCTGGGGAGGAGAAAACTATACAAAATATATAGGGGGAGTTTACTCTTCCGAGTGGTTCTGGGCAAAAATACTGCATGTCATAAGAAAAGATGATAAGGTCAACCAGGCAGCCTACTCCTGGATTGAACACTGTGACTGGATGCCGGCTATCCTGACCGATACCCAGAATCCTCTGCATATGAAACGCAGTCGCTGTGCGGCCGGCCATAAAGCTATGTGGCATGCATCCTGGAAGGGACTTCCCCCCGAGTCTTTTTTATCCGGACTGGACTCCCGTCTTTCCGGAATGCGTTCCCGCCTTTATGAACAGACTTTCACTGCCGATAATTCAGCTGGAACTCTCTCTGCGGAATGGGCTGAGCGGCTGGGGCTGCCCACCCAGGTAGAGGTCAGTGTCGGTGCTTTTGATGCCCATTTGGGTGCCGTGGGAGCCCAGATTGAACCCTACCATCTCTGTAAAGTTATGGGAACATCCACCTGTGATATGTTGATAGCACCGCTGGAGGAAATGGAGGGAAAACTTATATCAGGAATTTGCGGCCAGGTTGACGGATCCATACTGCCGGGTATGCTGGGAATGGAAGCTGGTCAATCCTCCTTTGGAGATGTCTATGCCTGGTTCAGAGATATGCTGCTTTTTCCCTTAAAAAATAATGGAAAAGCTGAATCTAAAATGGCTAAACTTACCAATGCTATACTGCCTGCTCTGTCCCAAGCTGCTGAAAAATTATCGGTGGAACCAGATGACCCCATAGCAGTAGACTGGCTGAATGGCCGTCGAACTCCCTATGCCAATCAACGACTAAAAGCTGCGGTAACCGGTTTGGACCTGAGTATTGATGCACCCCGTTTTTATAAAACTCTGGTCGAATCCACTGCTTTTGGTGCCCGAGCCATTGTGGACCGTTTCGAAGCAGAAGGCGTGCCCATCAAGGCTATTATCGGATTAGGAGGAGTTGCTAAAAAAAATCCCTTTGTAATGCAGACCCTATGTAATGTACTCAACCGATCCATGCGAATTGCCCGTTCTGAACAGACCGTTGCCCTGGGAAGTGCTATGGCTGCTGCCACTGCAGCCGGCATCTATCCCTCCCTTAAAGCTGCCCAGAAAGGGATGGGCCAGGGATTTGAAACCACCTTTCAGCCGGATCCTGCCCGAACCGAAATCTATGAGGCACTCTATAAAAAGTACCAAGAACTGGGAGGTTTTATGGAAAAACAAACCGGTGGGGAATCATAGATGAATAAATATGCATCTTTACAGGAACAGGCTTTTGAAGCTAATCGAGAATTGCCCCGTAAAGGGTTAGTTAGCGAAACTTTTGGTAATGTCAGCGCCTTTGATAAGGATTTGGGAGTATTTGCCATAAAACCCAGCGGAGTTCCTTATCCGGAGTTAACTCCAAAAACCATGGTGGTTTTGGATCTGGAGAATCGGATCGTATTGGGAAAGCTGCGGCCCTCTTCAGATACCCCCACCCATAGAATGCTGTATCGATATTTTGAAGGAATCAGCGGAATCTGCCACACCCATTCCTCTTTTGCCACTGCCTGGGCTCAGGCTGAAAAACCTATTCCGGTCCTGGGTACCACCCATGCGGATTTGGTACATGGTGATATTCCCTGTACTTCAGTCATCACTGATGAACAGATTGAGAAGCAGTATGAAATAGAAACCGGTCAGCTGATTGTTAACACTTTCTCCCATCTTTCCCCCCTGGAGGTTCCCATGGTCCTGGTTGCCCGTCACGGACCTTTTACCTGGGGAGCATCTGCAAAACAGGCAGTGTACCACAGTGTTATGCTGGAAGAGCTGGCCCGTATTGCTTTTCATACTCTGCAAATAAATCCCAAAATAGAGAAATTAAAAGCCTCTCTCATTGAAAAACATTTTCAGCGTAAACACGGCCCGGATGCCTATTATGGGCAGGAAAAATCCGGGAATCAGAGATAGGACCATGGATTCTTTGTAAAAGGGTATGGAATAATAAAAGATAAAAGAAAAAATGCAAAAGAAAAAAATTGAACTTTAGGTTAAAATTGAGGTAGATAAAAGCATTTATATAAGATTGGAATAGTGGAATACTGGAATATTGGAATAGTGTACAATTTTTTATTTCAACATTTCATTATTCCATCATTCCAACCTTCCATTTTTTTCTTTCTCTCCCTTGAGGGAGAGATAAAAGAGAGGGTGTTTTAAGGAGGATTAAATAACAAATAACAATATCAAAATAATAAACTCCAAGTATCCAGTCAACTATAGTTTTGGTCCTTGGAATTTGAAAATTGTAATTTATTTGTTATTTGGGATTTGGGTTTTGGGATTTAAAGATTAACCTTTATGAGACAATAATTTGAAAATTTTAATAAATAAGGAGCATATGTATGAATAATATTCCAGAAATTAAACAAGGTATTGTGGCAGTAAGCCGGGATTGTTTCCCTATAGAGCTGTCCCGAAAGCGAAGGGAAGCCTTGATTAAAAGCAGTGAAAAAAAAGGGATCCCCATTATCCGGTTAGAAACCATTATTGAAAACGAAAATGATGTAATTAAGGTACTCAAGGAAATAAAAGAAAAAAAAATCAACAGTCTGGTCATCTATCTGGGTAACTTTGGACCTGAGGGTCCTTCCACCCTTTTGGCAGAAAAATTCAACGGTCCGGTTATGTTTGCCGCGGCCGCAGAAGAAAGCGGTGAAGATCTCATCCAGGGACGGGGTGATGCCTACTGTGGACTACTGAGTGCTTCCTACAACCTGGGACTGCGAGATCTGTACCCTTATATCCCGGAATATCCGGTGGGAACAGCAGAGGAAATTGCTGAGATGATAGCTGACTTTGCTGTTATCAGTCGAATACTGCTGGGACTGAAGAATCTGAAAATCTTTTCCTTTGGTCCCCGTCCCTTTGATTTTCTGACCTGCCATGCTCCCATAAAGCCGCTTTTTGAACTGGGAGTGGAAATTATGGAAAACAGTGAGCTCGATCTCTATGATATATATCAATCTGCAGAAGGTAATTCTCGTATAAACGAGGTAGCCAAGGAAATGTCCCATGAACTGGGATCAGGTAATACTTATCCGGATTTACTAAAAAAACTGGCCCAATATGAAATTGCCCTGCTTCAATTTATGGAAGACAATTTAGGGGCAAGTCAATTCGGTATCTTTGCCAACAAGTGCTGGCCTGCCTTTGAGAAATACTTTGGATTCGTACCCTGCTATGTGAATTCCCGACTGGCAGCGCGTAATATTCCGGTTTCCTGTGAGGTTGATATTTATGGTACTCTTAGTGAGTATATGGCAGCTTGTGCTTCCCTCCTGCCTCCCACTCTTCTGGATATAAATAATACTGTTCCCAGGGATATGTATGAAAAGGCAGGTTCTGCTTTAAAAAATTACCGCCAGAAAGAACTATTTATGGGTTTTCATTGTGGTAATACTGCTTCCTCCTGTATGACCAATTTTTCCATACAGTACCAGCTCATTATGCATCGGTTAATGGAACCGGACAAAAAACCTGACATTACCAGAGGTACACTGGAAGGAAGGATCCGATCCGGTGATATCACCCTGTTCAGAGTGCAGTCCACTGCAGAGGCTGAACTGAGATCATATATTGCGGAAGGAGAAGTATTGGATATTGATCCTAAAACATTTGGGGGTACAGGAGTCTTTGCCATACCCGAACTGGACAGATTTTACCGTCATGTTCTCATTGAAAAACAGTTTCCTCACCATACCAGTGTAGGATTTAAACATGTGGGTAAATTTCTTTTTGAAGCCCTAAAAATGCTGGGAATAAAGGATATTTCCTATAATCAGCCTAAAAATAAATTATATGAAACAGAAAATCCATTTAAATAAAACTGAACAAAAATGAAAGGAGAGAATTATGGTTAATATCAGTCCCATTGACTGGATTATTGTTGGTGGTTATTTTACCATAATACTGGGTCTGGCGTGGTGGGTAATCAAGCAGCGGAAGGATACTTCCACCGATTATTTCCTTGCCGGACGACATCTGGGCTGGTTTATTGTAGGTGCTTCTATTTTTGCCTCCAATATCGGCTCGGAGCATCTGGTCGGACTGGCAGGTTCCGGAGCAACCGACGGCGTGGCTATGGCTCATTATGAGCTGCACGCCTGGTGTCTGCTGGTGCTTGGATGGGTTATGGTTCCGTTTTATATGCGTTCTAAAGTATTCACTATGCCCGAATTTCTGGAAAAACGTTTTTCACCCACAGCACGTACTGTTCTTTCCTTGATATCACTGGTTGCTTATGTACTTACAAAAATTGCAGTAGGGATTTTTGCCGGGGGGGTGGTATTCAGTGTACTTTTACCGGATTTGAATTTTCTGGGGTTGGATAGTTTCTGGGTCGGCTCCATCCTTGTCATTGTTTTAACAGGCATTTATACAATTCTGGGAGGGTTAAGAGCCGTTGCCTATACTGAAGCCCTGCAAACAATTATTTTAATCATCGGCTCAGTCCTGGTGACTATATTTGGTTTAAAAGCCCTGGGTGGTTGGGGTGAACTGCGGGCCATCTGCGGATCGGATATGTTCAATCTCTGGAAACCCCTGGTTCCTGCCGGTGTGGAGGGGACATGGGCACCTGTACGGGAGGTAGGCCGTATGGCCTGGTATTTTAATGATAATTACCCCTGGCTGGGTATGCTCTTCTGTGCTCCGATTATCGGCCTTTGGTACTGGTGTACAGATCAGTATATCGTACAAAGAGCTCTGGGTGCTCCCAATGAAACCCAAGCACGCCGCGGTTCCATCTGGGCATCTTTCCTGAAACTGCTACCAGTATTTATTTTTATCATCCCGGGCATGATCTGCTTTGCCATTGCTAAAAGCGGAAATATTCAGGCAATCAGTAATGTCTTCTTTGATTCTCAGGGTGAATTAATTCGTGATAATGCCCAGCAGGCTTTCCCACTGCTGGTGGCTTATATTCTACCGGTCGGTATAAGAGGCATTGTGGTTGCCGGTCTACTGGCAGCTTTGATGAGCAGTTTAGCAGGTGTGTTTAATGCTTCTTCTACCTTATTTACCATGGATTTTTATTCCAGATTGAAACCAAAAGCCACCCAGCACCAGTTGGTGTGGATAGGACGTATTGCCACCACTGTTATGGTGATTATCGGTTTAATATGGATCCCGGTGATTAAGGGAGGCAGAGGACTCTATGATTATCTTCAGGGAGTGCAATCGTATCTGGCTCCGCCCATTTTTGTGGTCTTTTTCTTTGGTGTATTTAATAAAAGACTAAATGCCAAAGGCTGTCTTGCCGCTTTAATCACCGGTTTTGCCATGGGTCTTTTCAGATTGATTGTAGATACACCGGTAAAAATGATTCATGATTTTACTTATGCAGAAGGTTCATTCTTCTGGATAGTAAACAATACCTTTTTCCAGTATTACAGCTTGCTGATATTTCTGGTCTGTGTTGCTGTTATGATTACTGTCAGTCACATGACCAAAGCACCTTCTTATGAAAAAATCAGTGGTTTAACCTTTGCCACCAGGACAGATAAACACCGTAAAGAATCCAGATCAAGCTGGGATTATCGTGATGTCATATCGTCAATTATTGTTCTAGTCCTGATTGTTGCTGCTTATCTGTACTTTACTGGTTAATTATTCTTTTAGTTAAAAATAAGATTACCATGATCTCGGTAGGGAAGCAATGTAAAGCTCTTATTTTTGATTGTGACGGTACTTTGGCAGATACTATGCCCTTGCACCTGGATTCCTGGGCAAGGGCATTTGCCGAATTTGATGAACCCTACCGCCCTCAATTCCTGGATTCCTTAAAGGGAATGAATGAAGTGAAAATCGTTCAACTCTATAACCAGGAATTCAACCGTAATCTTGATCCACAACTGCTGGTGAAAACCAAACATCGCTACTTTCGGGAAAAGGCTCATCTGATACAACCCATAGAACCGATTGTGATGATTGCCAAAGAAAATACCGGTAAACTTCCCTTAGCAGTTGTGTCCGGCGGATTACGGGAAAATGTACTGTCTACCCTATCAGGGCTGGATCTGGTTCAACTCTTCGATGTCATATTAACAGCCGATGATAATCTTCCTCCCAAGCCAGCACCTGATCTGTTTCTGGAGGCAGCCCGCCGTCTGAAAGTGGAACCGGAATACTGTCAGGTGTTTGAGGACGGTGATCTGGGTCTGGAAGCTGCCCGTAAAGCCGGCATGCAGGTGGTGGATGTGCGGAAGATACTTAAACCAAAGAATGGAAAGACTAATTAATCCATTGTTTTCATTGTAACACTTAGTACTGTCCGAAAAGTTATGGGTTTGTCAGTCTGAGTTACATCGAAGACTGACGAACCCAATAAAACAATATAGCTCATCTACCTCAACATGATATTTTTAATACTCTGCAGGTGTTCTTACAGACTTCCTAATTATTATTTAAAAAGCTTGATTTTATTTTCTGAATTTTGTATACTTAGGAATATAAAAGGGGCTGTAGCTCAGCTGGGAGAGCGCATGACTGGCAGTCAT
>CAZKMO010000081.1:0-15107 GCA_964554015.1 uncultured bacterium | reverse complement strand
CCGATTTAGAGATTTCAGGTAAAAGAGCAAGTATTTGGTCTATGGGTGTACATAAAAAAATAGTATCGGACAAAGCAATACATTTTTTCACTTCTTTTATGGGGAAAGACTGATCAATTGCCTTAATTGATAAGGCATATTCTGTTGATTGCTTGTCATCGACCCCAATTATTTTTTGGGATGGATACTTCTTTTTTAAAGCCATGCTTAATGAACCACCCATAAGTCCCAAACCGATTATTCCAATAGTTTTATGCTTATCCATTGTGCTACCCTTTATTTATTCTTTCCCAATTTTTTTACCTGTAGCCCAGGAAATAATCTTAAGTTCTTCCATGAGGGAATCAAATTCTTCAGGATAAAGAGATTGAGATCCGTCGGAAAGAGCCTGCTCCGGATGATTATGAACTTCCACCATAATTCCATCAGCTCCGGCTGCTATGGCTGCCCTGGCCAGAGGAGCCACCATATTTCTTTTTCCGGTGCCGTGACTTGGATCTGCAAAGATGGGAAGGTGACTGAGTTCCTTCACTACGGGGATGGCGGAAATATCCATAGTATTCCTGGTTGAAGTTTCAAAGGTGCGGATACCACGTTCACAGAGAATTACTTTTTTATTGCCTCTGGACATAATATATTCAGTAGCCATTAAAAGTTCCTTAATGGTAGCTGACATTCCTCTTTTAAGAAAAACAGGATTTTCAACTTTTCCTACTTCCTTTAAAAGAGAGAAGTTTTGCATATTTCTGGCTCCGATCTGGAGGATATCAACATAAGAGGATACTAAATCTACTTTGGAAATATCCATAACTTCGGATATGGTAAGAAGATTATATTTTTTTCCTGCTTCTTGCAAATATTTTAATCCTTTTTTTCCCAATCCTTGAAAACTGTAGGGAGAAGTTCTGGGTTTATAAGCACCACCTCTCAGTATTTTGGCCCCGGCCTTGGCTACGGTTTCAGCAATAGTGTGAATCTGTTCTTCACTTTCCACAGAGCAGGGTCCGGCAATGATCACTGCTTCATCACCACCGATATATACATTTTTTATTTTTATAACAGTATTGTTGGGGTGAAAGGAACGATTGGCCAGTTTATAAGGTTCCGATACTCTCAATACTTCTTGTACACCTTCCTGAATTTCAAAATCACGGGGATCAAGTTTACGAGTATCACCAATGATTCCTAAAATTGTTTGGTTGTAACCAATATCAGGATGCACTTCCAACCCCTTTTTCTTTAGTATTTTTGTGATAGAGTCTATTTGATTTTTTTTGGCATTGGGTTTCATCACAATAATCATTCTTTACCTCTTTTTTTTTCATTATTGATTTTTGGGATTTTCTACTTATTTTAATTATATGGTTAAATAGTGCGACTAGATCTTTGGTATCGACTGGTTCATGATTTGTTTTCTTAATATAAGTGATTACTTTTTTTTCCTGCTTTATATCTTTAATCTTAAGTCCATTTTGCTTTTTTAGTAATCCTATTTGATTACTTAGTATGATTCGGTTTTTTATAAGTTCTATTATTTTTGTATCCAAAACTCTGATTTGGGTTCTAAACTTTTTTAAATTTTTATCCATACAGTCTCCTGATAAGAAAATAAAAAAGCCCACGCTTTTTGAGGCTGTGGGCTGTATTTCTTAAATTATATTAAATAATATTATATTGAGGAAATGCCTCCCACTGGCCGGAAATAGAAATAATACCAGTTAAAATAAAAGTTAAAAAGTTTTAAGGAATATAAATTTTCCATATTAAAAAAATAATCCATATTTTGATTAATAAAATTTTGAATAATTTATATATAATTTTTATTAATGTCAAGTTTTTTTTTTATTTTTAAAAAAATTAAAAAATACTTGACATTGTATTATAAGATGTATATTTTTATAAATTAAGAAAACGTTTTCGTTATTTTATTCATTTAAAAATTATTAATATAGGAAAGAAATAAATGAAAACAATTAAGGATATAGCCAAAGAAGCAAATTGCTCTATCTCAACTGTTTCCAAAGCATTAAATGACCGTTCTGATGTAAGCAAAAAAACTAAGGAACGTATTCTTAAAATTGTGGAAAAATATAATTTTTATCCTAATGCCTTTGGAAAAGGATTAAAACGAAAATCAACCGAAAATATTGGAGTAATTTTTTGCCGTGAATCAAAACCATTATCTCAAAATCCCTTTTATTCCCGTGTACTGGAAGGAATTGAAGCCGAGCTGGCCTTAAATAATTTTAATCTGGTGCTGCATCTTCTTCCTGCTGAAGGAAAAATCGAAGTTCCTAAAATGATTTTGGAAAAACAGGTAGATGGTATTATACTAATTAGCGTGGTGAGGCAACAATTTATAAATAAAATTTCAAATTTTAATATTGCAACTATATTAATTGATCCCAATATTTCTATAAAAAATTTCTCTCAAGTACTTATTGATAATGAGCATGGCGCCTTTATGGCAACCCAGTATCTTCTAAAAAAGGGACATAAAAGAATTGGATTCATCAGTGGATCACTTGAGAGGTTAAGCTTTAAATTGCGTTATGATGGGTATAAAAAAGCCTTTGATTTTTATAAATGTCCTCTAGATCCAGATTTAGTTAAAACAGGCGGTTTGGAAGATGGATATTATCATGTTTCCGAATTATTGGATTTAAAAAATCCTCCCACAGCTATATTCTCAACCAATGATCTTAATGCCATATATGGCTATAAAGCAATAAAAGAGAGGAATTTAAAAATCCCTGAGGATATAAGTGTCATGGGATTTGATGATATTGAATTTGCCAAAATGTCTTCACCACCCTTAACGACAGTCAGAGTGTACAAAGAAGAATTAGGTTCGATTGCAGTGAGAAATCTTTTACAATCACTTACTAATAAAATTGATAATAGTACAACTACCATTGTACCTATAAAATTAATAGAGAGACTTTCAATAGCAAAAAGAAATTAAAGAAAGGATAATAATCATTAAATGAAACTACAAACCTTAGATATGGCAATAATAATTCTTTATATGATAGCCATTACAGTAATTGGCTTTATTATGAAGAAAAGAGCAGAACAGGGAGAAAAAGAATATCTGCTGGGAGGCAATAGATTACCCTGGTATTTGTTAGGTCTGTCCAATGCTTCCGGAATGCTGGATATTTCCGGTACTATGTGGTTGGTAACCATTACTTTTGTTTATGGCTTAAAGAGTGTGTGGATTCCCTGGTTATGGCCTGTGTTCAATCAAATATTTTTAATGGTCTACCTTTCTAAGTGGCTGAGAAGATCAGGTGCAACCACTGGAGCTGAATGGCTGCAGACCAGATTTAGTGATAGAAAGGACACGGAGTGGTCCCATGTAATTGTAGTCATATTTGCCGTAATAAGTTGTATCGGATTTTTAGCCTATGGTTTTATAGGGCTGGGTAAATTTATAATGATATTCATCCCCTGGGAATCGGTGGCAAATTTTTTTGGCTTTAATCCCGGAATTATAAAACCGGAATTTGTGCCCCATGTCTATGGCATGGTGTTTACTTTTGCGGCCACCTTTTACTGCTTACTGGGAGGGATGGCCAGTATTGTCTGGGCCGATCTTATTCAGTATAGTATTATCACCTTAGCCGCAATTGTAGTGGCTGTGATTGCTATGTCCAAACTGGCTGCGGTTGGATATCTAAATGTTCCAGAAGGGTGGTTTTCTCCCTTTTTCGGGTGGAAGTTAGACTTAGATTGGAGTAATGTCATAAGTCAGGTGAATCAGGTTATTAAAACGGATGGATATAAATTGTTTTCTGTTTTTATGATGATGATGCTGTTTAAGGGGTTATTGATGTCATCTGCAGGTCCTGCTCCAAATTATGATATGCAGAAAGTTCTTTCCACCAAAAATCCCAGGGAAGCAGGGATGATGAGTGGTTCGGTTTCGATTATTTTAATGCCTTTCCGATATTTGATGATCACCGGATTTGTGGTTTTGGGGCTGTTATTTTATGACAGATTAAATTTAATTGTAGGCAATAATATAGATTTCGAACAAATTCTTCCCTCCGCCATGGCGGAATTTTTACCAGTAGGTTTATTAGGCTTACTACTGGCTGGTCTCAGTGCTGCTTTTGTCTCAACCTTTTCCGGAACCTTAAATGCAGGTCAGGCTTATTTGGTTAATGATATATTCCTGAAATATATTAATCCCAAAGCTCAGGGTAAACATATAGCCCGGGTAAGTCAGCTAATAGGGGTTGGATTGGTAATCATCAGTGTTATATTAGGGATGTTTGCGGAAAATATCGACAGTGTATTGAAGTGGATTGTTTCAGGTTTGTACGGAAGTTATGTTGCTTCCAATGTTTTAAAATGGTATTGGTGGCGGTTCAATGGATATGGCTATTTCTGGGGTATGGTAGGAGGTTTGGTTCCAGCCTTAATATTTGCCAAAGTTATTCCCAGTGCCAATCAATTGTATTTTTTCCCCTTAACCCTGGCTATATCGGTAATATCATGTATCGTGGCAACCTTGAAAACACCACCAACCGATGAAGAAATCTTAAAGGATTTTTATAAGAAGGTAAGACCCTGGGGATTCTGGAAGCCCATCCATGAAAAAGTGGTAAAAGAAGATCCGAATTTTAAAAATGACAGTATTTTCAGCAGAGATATGATTAATATCCTAGTAGGTATCATATGGCAGACTTCTCTGGTAGCAGTGGCAATTTTTCTGGTAACTTTAAAATTTATACCCATGGCACTTTGTATCCTACTGATCATTATAACCAGTATTTTTCTTAAGAAGAATTGGTATGATAAAATTAAGGGTGATGGGTATTAAGATTAATAATTGTTAATTTAAAGGATATGATCAATGAATAAGATAGGATCGCATATCTTTGTTTTTTGGGGAATAATTATACTTTTTGGTGCTACTCTTTATGCCAAAGGATTTAATAATTTTATTACCGTGGAAAATAATAAACTAAGGGATGGGAAGGAAGTCTATAGATTTATTTCTTATAATATCCCCAACCTGAATTTTGTGGAAGATGAACTTGCTTTTACTAAAAAATACGCCTATGGATTACCCACGGAATTTGAGATCAGGGATGCTTTAGTGTCCATTAAGCAAATGGGGGGACGAGTGGTAAGAACCTACACTATCCCGGTGCGAAAACAGAATGAAAACGAAGATATTCCCAAATATGTCCTGGCACCAGGTGTGTTCAAGGAAGAAGCGTTTCAGTGTCTGGATACTATGCTTGCTCTTGCCAATGAAGTTGGTATTAGGCTGATTATCCCTTTACTTAATAACTGGAAATGGATGGGAGGAAGACCACAATATGCAGTATTTAGAGGAAAAGATGAAGATGAATTTTGGACAGATTCCCAGTTAATCGATGATTTTAAGAAAACCATTGATTTTGTTTTAAATAGAATGAATACCATAACCGGTATACAATATAAAGATGATAAGGCTATTTTATGCTGGGAAACAGGAAATGAACTTAGCTCTCCTCAGGAATGGTCTCATGCTATAATGAAGTATATAAAATCGATTGACGAAAATCATTTGGTTATGGACGGCCGTAACTGGCACCCGGGATTATCCGATGAATTAATCAATGACTCAGCTTCTGATATTATTACAACACATCACTATGAAATAAATCCGGTTGATTTAATACATAAGGTTAATAAGGCTATTGATAAAGTAAAAACCACAGATAAGGCTTATATAATAGGTGAATTTGGATTTTTAGGTACACCTGCCCTAAGGCAGATTCTGGATCTGTTTACGGATTCAGAATATATTTCGGGGGCTTTAATTTGGAGTCTCCGTTATCATAGAGAAAAGGGCGGTTTCTACTGGCATTCCGAACCTTTGGGAAGAGGAGTGTTTAAGGCTTATCACTGGCCGGGATTTACCTCCGGAGAGGAGTATGATGAAAAAGAGCTGCTGCGGCTAATGCGGATTAAAGCTTTTGAGATACAAAATAAAGAGATTCCGGAAATAACCAAGCCGGAATCTCCCCTTTTACTGGAAATCAATAATATTGCTGATATATCCTGGAAAGGTTCGGCAGGCGCGTCCGGATATCATATTGAAAGAGCCTTGTCTGAAAATGGACCCTGGATCAGGATAGGAATAAATATTTCTGATGCTCGCTATCAATATTATCCCTTGTTTCATGATAAATCAGCTGAAATAGGAAAAAGTTATTTTTACCGAGTCTTGGCTGTTAATGAAGCCGGAACTTCTGATCCTTCCAATATTGTAGGACCGGTTAAGGTAAAAAGGCACATTTTTATTGATAACATGGATGACCTTATGGAACAGTACAGCATTAAAGGAAATGTATCCTTAAAAATGAATGATGATAGAAAGTATAAAGAAGATATGTATCGAATTCTGGGAGAGGCAAACAGTAAAATAGTGTACTATGTACCGGGCACCATCAGTAAATGCAAGCTATATTCCTTTTCTAACCATAAAGAGGATATATTTTCATTTTTAATTTCTTCGGATGGTGAGAAGTATGAACCCATAAAATTTAAGGCTGCTGATTATTCTGGCGGTGAGGGATATTATGGATATGAGAATCCAATTAGGTTCGAAATAACCGCGGAAGGGGAAAAGGCCAGCTATTTGATGATAGAATTTTTAAAAACAGCTCAATTATCCAGAATAGAAATATGGTATGAATAATAATAAAATTTTAAATCATCTGGAAAAAAATATTAGCCAGGAATTGTATAAGAATATACTTCCCTTCTGGCAGGAAAAAACGCTGGATCAAGAGAAGGGAGGTTTTTACGGCAGGATGGCTAATGATTTATCCATTATTAAAAATGCTCCCAAGGGATTGATTTTGAATTCCAGAATATTGTGGACTTTTAGTGCAGCTTATAATTTTTCTCCAAATACTGCCTTTCTGCAGCTTGCCCAGAGAGCCTATGATTATTTACTGGAATATTTTTTTGATCAGCAATATGGAGGATTGGTATGGATGGTTAATCCCGGGGGAGAATGGGTTGATGATAAAAAACGCACTTATGGTCAGGCTTTTTGTATTTACGGACTTTCTGAATATTATAAAGCAAACAGAGAACAGGAACCACTTGATAAAGCGGTTGAAATTTTTCAAGCAATAGAAGAACATGTCTATGATTTTCAGTACAAAGGATATCTGGAAACTGCGAACAGAGACTGGTCGATTCCGGAGGATGTTCGTTTAAGTGAAAAAGATATGAATGAAAAAAAATCTATGAATAATCATTTGCATGTTATGGAAGCCTATACAAACCTGTATAGAATCTGGAAAAACGATTTACTTAAGCATAGATTAAAAGAGCTATTGTATATTTTTAGAGATTTCATCATTGATTCCCGAACCCGACATTTCAAGCTTTTTTTTGATGAGAAATGGAATTGTAAATGCCGTAATGAATCCTACGGGCATGACATAGAAGGAAGCTGGCTGCTGGGGGAAGCTGCAGAAGTACTTGGTGATAAAAAAGTCAGAGAGGAAATTAATGATATTGCTCTTCAGATGGCTGAACAATCAGTTGAAAATCATCTGGGAGAAGACGGGGCTTTGCCTTATGAATGTACAGAAAAAGGGTATGTGAATACGGATAGACATTTTTGGGTATCTGCGGAAGCTTTAGTTGGTTATTTTAATGCTTTTCAAATGAGTGGAAAACAGAAATTCCTGGATGCAACCCTAAAGGTTTGGGAATATATTGAAAACAATTTTAGGGATAAACGGTACGGTGAATGGTATTATCTGGTAAAAAAGGACGGAACTGTTGATCCTAATGAATATAAAGTATCGGAATGGAAAGGGCCTTATCACAACAGCCGGGCTTGTATGGAAATGCTAAGAAGAATTAGAGAGTTAAAAAATAAACTGGAGATTGATTAATGCAAAAAGTTGAATTTG
This sequence comes from uncultured bacterium, assembly GCA_964554015.1. GTDB lineage: Bacteria > Zhuqueibacterota > QNDG01 > QNDG01 > CAYUAG01 > CAYUAG01. The sequence goes on along the minus strand of CAZKMO010000081.1, from coordinate 7,167 downwards.
ATAATAAGGTTAAGGAGATGTTAGCCAGACAGGAAGAATTTTTACTAAGATCAAATCAAAAACAGCCTTCCTCAAATGGAATTTTTAATCGCTACGAACATCCGGTGGTAACTCCTGAACATACTCCCATTACCTGGAAATTTGATCTTGATTATACCACTAACCCTCATTTGCTGGAGAGAATGGGTATAAATGCAACCTTTAATTGTGGGGCCATTAAGTTCAATGATTCCTATTGTTTGATTTTAAGAGTGGAAGGAAATGACAGAAAATCATTTTTTGCCGTAGCGGAAAGCCCTAACGGAGTTGATAGTTTTCGTTTCTGGGATTATCCCATTACTCTGCCTCAAACTGATAATCCGGATGTAAATGTGTATGATATGCGGTTAACCCGACATGAAGACGGATGGATATATGGTATTTTTTGCACGGAAAGACATAATCCTGATACACCAGAGGGTGATACTACCAGTGCTATTGCTCAAGCTGGTATTGCCCGCACTAAAGATCTCCTACATTGGGAAAGGCTACCTGATCTGGTGACCAAATCCCCCCAGCAAAGAAATGTTGTCCTGCATCCTGAATTTGTGAAGAGCAAATATGCGTTTTATACCCGTCCTCAGGAGGAATTTATTGAGGTGGGGAAGGGAGGCGGTATTGGCTGGGGTCTTGCAGATGATATCGAGAATGCTAAAATTGATAATGAAATAATTATTGAGCCCAATATATATCATACCATCAAAGAACTAAAGAACGGTCAGGGACCACCACCTATTAAAACTGATCAAGGATGGCTACATCTTGCCCATGGAACCCGAAACACTGCTTCCGGATTACGGTATGTTTTGTATTTATTTGTAACTGATCTTAAGGATCCTTCCCAAGTTACTTATAAACCGGGCGGACATCTTATTGCGCCCAAGGGAAAAGAGCGGGTAGGTGATTTGACCGGTCTTATTTTTTGCAATGGATGGATTAACAATGATAATGGAGATGTGTATATTTATTATGGTGCTTGTGATACCGTTACTCATGTAGTTACTACTACAGTGGATAAATTACTGGATTGTGCCCAAAATACACCTGAGGATGGTCAGTTTTCAGCTACATGTGTTGCACAGAGAAATAAAATTATTGAAAAGAATCTGAAATTAAGGGGTTAATAAATAAATTCTCATTATCTGTTTTGCTTAATTTCTGTATATGAGGAAGAAAGAGAGACTAGATGAGATATTGTATTTTATTTTTTACCTGTCTGTTACTTTTATCATCTTATTCTAGATCACAGGAAAAATTTAAATCAGAAGATCGTTATCCAGATGCCAGAACTCCCTGGACCCAGGTAAAGGTTAATGATAGTGAAGATAAATTTCAATTTATAATTGTATCCGATCGTACCGGGAGTATGCGTCCAGGCGTATTCCACAATGCAGTAAAAAAGATAAGTTTACTGCAGCCGGATTTTGTGGTTTCGGTAGGTGATTTAATAGATGGATATACCGGAGATACAGAATTAATAGCCAGTCAATGGAATGAATTCGAGAATATGATCGATGAATTGAACCTGCCTTTTTTCCGGGTTCCGGGCAATCATGATATCAGTAATCAGGTAATGGAACAAGAATGGATTAAAAAATATGGGAGGACCTATTATTATTTTCGTTATAAAAATGTTCTTTTTCTCTGCTTGAATACCGAGGATCCTCCTCCTTCTCATATAAGCAGTGGACAAATTAATTATGTAAAAAATGTGTTGCTGAACAATGAGGATGTGTATCATACCGTCATCTTAATGCATCGGCCTTTGTGGGATTATGCGGATAAAGCCGGTTTCGAAAAAATTGAAAAATTATTACATTCCAGACCCTATACCATCTTTTCCGGACATCATCATAATTATGTTAAAAGTACAAAAAAGGGGAACCAGCGCTATGTGCTGGCAACCACCGGCGGGGGAAGTTATTTAAGGGGAGCAGAAGTGGGAGAATTTGATCATATGGTATGGGTAACCATGAAGGGGGGAAGACCGGTAACCGTTAATCTGAAATTGGATGGGATCATATCTGATGATATTGTGACGGAAGATATCTATCCCCAAGTACAATTATTACGTCTGGGAGAATGGTTTCAGATCACTCCCATTGTGCATTCCCAACCTGAATTCTATAAGCTGCAGGGTACATTGATTTTCCACAATCCTACTGAATCTCCTTTGCAGGTCTCTGGACGAATAAAAAAAGTTCATGACCTTAATTTCGATCCTTCCCATATCCAATGCACTGTACCTCCTGACACTATGATCCAAAGAGTTTTTACTATAACTAGTGGTGAGAAACAGTCAATTCCCGAATTGGAAAATAATCCCATAGGTATTACCCTCACTGGTAGATTCAGTCTGCCGGAAAAGGATATTTCCCTGCCCGCATCCAGGGAGGTTGTGATGGATTGGATTCATTTATGCTATAGAATCAAAGATTCCATCATTCTGGATGGAGATTTGAATGACTGGAAGGAAAAGGATTTTATAACCTGTAAAAATCCGGGATACTGTAAAGAGGAATGGGCCTGGCAGGGACCGGATGACGGCTGGTTTACTTTTGCCACGGGATGGGATGAGGAATATTTTTATCTGGCGGTCAGGACCTATGATGAAAATGTTTTATTACATTCGGGCATTATTAAAGAAATTCAAGATAAGATAATTATTCATCTCAGCCCGAAGATAATAAGCAGCGCTTCATCTTTGCTGAAGATTCAATGTGCACCGGATAAGATTTCGGATACAATAAGGACCTCGGGTACTATTCCCCAAAGTATTATTAGGGGCAGTAAAAAAAGTGACGGATTTATCTGCGAGGCTGCTATCCCCCTGAAGGTAATTTTCAATAATGATACTAGGGATTCACTCAGGTTGAATATTGCTTTTATGGATCAGGACCGGAGTACCAATCAGAAACCATCTGTTTTATGGTGGCGGCCTCCCTGGGATACCAAACAGAGTTATTCAGGCTCGGGAGTTTTTAAACTGATTGATATAAGAAAGAATTAATAATAAGCAATTTTGCCACCATAGTTTCGGGCAGTTAAGATAAAAAAAAGGGTATACTATTATGAGAAGAATAATCATGTTATTATTAGTAGTTGTTTTAATTGGCTGGGGTGTATGCTCCGAAAAAGGGAATTATTTTGTTCAAGTGCAAGGTGAAGTTTTTATTATTAATGAAAAACCCTATCATTTTCTGGGTACTAATATGTGGTACGGGCCATTACTGGGAATGAAGGCGGAGCCAGGTAACCGACAGAGGTTGAATACAGAATTAGATCTTTTATTATCTATAGGCATTAATAATTTAAGAATTATGGGAGCATCGGAAGGAACCATTTATGATAATACAGTACAACCTGCTTTCCAGCCCCGATTAGGAGAGTATGATGAAAAGGTGTTGATTGGCTTGGATTATCTGCTGTCTGAAATGGAAAAAAGAGATATGAAAGCTGTTATATATCTGGGAAATTTTTGGATATGGACAGGTGGGTTTGCTCAATATGTAGGGTGGATAACCGGAGAAAAAGTACCTAATCCTTTTTTGCCAGAATACAACTGGGATCAATTTATTAATTTCAGTTCGAGTTTTTACAGTAATAAGGAAGCGGTGGAAGCTTATAATAACTATGTTACCATGCTGATAAACAGAAAAAATACCATTACCGGAATTAATTACAAGGATGATCCAACTATTATGTCCTGGCAGCTGGCGAATGAACCTCGGCCAGGAAGGGGGGAAATTGGCAGGAAGAATTTTAAAGCTTTCAGTGAATGGATAGAAAACACAGCCAAGTTAATAAAAGCGATGGATTCCAAACATTTAATATCCACCGGCAATGAAGGATTGGCCGGTAGTATGTTTTCTCCGGAATTATATCTTAGCATTCATGATTCTGAAAATATTGATTATATGACTGCCCATTTATGGATTTTAAACTGGGGATGGTATGATCCTAAAAATCCGGAAAAGACTTTTCCAGAGGCTAAAGAGAAAGCAATAGATTATTTAGATCAGCATATCGAATATGCACATCAACTGAATAAGCCGCAGGTTATTGAGGAATTTGGTATACCCAGGGATGATCATTCCTATTCACCTTTTTCTTCTGTAGAATACCGAGATGAATATTATCGAATAATTTTTGATAAAATATATACTGATGCAAAATCCCGGGGCCCTATGGCGGGTAGTAATTTTTGGACCTGGGCCGGAATGGGTAGGCCAGCTGGAGAAGACAGCATAAAATGGGAACAGGGGGATCCGTTTACAGGTGATCCTCCTCAGGAGCCACAGGGAAGAAATTCTGTGTTCAGTTCAGATAAAAGTACATTGGAATTGTTGAAAATTTACGCTGAAAAGATGAATAACATTCAATAGATACCTTAAGTATTTTTTATTATGGCTTACATAGGAAAAATTACGTTAGTATTTTTTTGCGCCCGTATTTAAAAAATTGATTGATATTTAATCTTGGCTTGGATAATAATAGGGATTATTTTATTAATCAGCTTAATTGAGACATGGTATATTTTGGCAGATTTTTATACATTAGAATTAGTAATATTCAATTGGAAATAAAATGTTAAAAAAAGTTGATATATTTGAACAACCTTATAATAGTTTTTATCATCCTATCGATTCAGATGAATGTACGACTCTTCTCATTGTTGAGGATAATAATGATGTTAAAAAATATTTAAATGTAGGATTAGAAAATAAATATCATATTATATTTGCCGAGAATGGTAAACAAGGATTACAATATACAGTAAAATACTTACCTGATTTAATCTTGACCAAGATGACTATGTTGGAAATGAATGGTCTGGAATTTATTAAAAGAGTAAAAACAGGTTCATTAAACTGCCATATACCAATAATTATTTTAGCTGAAAATGTTGATATAAAGTATCGGATTTAATTTTATAAAATTGGTGCAGACGGATATATAAGTAAGCCTTTAAATTTATCTTTGTTGAAAGTACGCATACATAATTTACTAGAATCGAGAAGAATATTAAGGGAAAAATTCAGTCATGAGTCAGAAATTGAATCTAAAATTATTTTTAGTAATTCTAAAGATATTCAATTATTGGATAGAGCAAAAAAAATTGTTGAGGAGCATTTACATGATTTTAATTTTAGTGTTGATTTATTTAGTAAAGAACTGGGATTAAGTCGGTCTCAATTATTTCGTAAATTGAAAAGCAAGTTATCCGAAACCCCTAATAAATTCATACAAAAGATAAGATTGAAACATGCTGCTCAATTACTAAAAAATACCGATTTTTCCATTACGGAAATTTGTTACGAAACTGGTTTTAATTATCCGTCTCATTTTACTCAATTATTTAAGGAGAGATTCGGAATTACACCTAAGAAGTATAGAAAAAATTATTTAAAAAAATGAAGGCTTATCAATAATTTAAAGGTAGAAGTTTGATATTTTAAAATACCTTCCTATAAAAAAACAAACAATTACTGTATTTTAACTTGAAATGCAACATATGTGATAATTTTTGATACATTATTGTTAGTTCTCTGATAAATTTTATGGTATATTTACTAAAACGTTGTCGTAATTAATATTATATTTTAAAAGTTTTAGTATTTTTTTTTCGAAAAAAAGGAGTATTACCTAACTTCTTATTTAATTATAAGTAATTATTTTTTTTATGATAACAATAAAAAATATTGCGAAATTAGCTAATGTTTCTTTATCTACTGTTTCGAAAGCATTGAACAACAGACCCGATATTAGCATAAAAACGCGAAATAAAATTTTAGAAATTGCCGTCAAATATAATTATAATCCCAATGCATTCGGCAGAGGTTTAAAGAGCGGAATGACCGGTAATATAGGAGTTATTTTTAGCAGAGAACAAAATCCCTTTTCAAATAATCCTTTTTATTCCAGAGTATTAGAGGGTATAGAAGCTGAACTAGCAATCAATAATTATAATTTGGTCTTAAGTATTATGACCGTAAATTCTAAAAAACAACTGCCTAAGATGGTCTGCGAGAAAAATATTGATGGTTTAATTTTAGTTGGGATTTTTGCAGAAAGTTTTTTAGAAAATATAATATTAGAAAGTCAGAAAGTTATTTTGGTTGATCCTAAAACGAATTTTAATAAATGCTCCCAAGTTTTTATTGATAACGAACATGGAGCCTTGCTGGCAACTAATTATCTTATTAAAGCCGGTCACACAAAAATTGGTTTTGTTTCAGGAGAATTAAACAGAGTTAGTTTTCAAAAACGCTATGAAGGATACATAAAAGCGTTAAAGTATAATAATATTAAAATCAATAAAAATTTAATAAAAGTTGGTGGATTAGAAATGGGAGATGAGTTAGTTAAACAACTTCTAACAGATGAAAAACCTACAGCAATTTTTGCCACTAATGATATAAACGCTCTTAAAGGGTATAAAGCAATTTATGATTTTAACTATAAAATTCCTGACGATATCAGTATTATAGGTTTCGATGACATTAGTTTGGCAAAATTTGCTACTCCGCCTCTTACCACTATTAGAGTATACAAAGAAGAATTAGGGTCTATAGCAGTTCGTATGCTTTTAAGACTTATTAAAGATGTTAACGCCGGAGTAGTAACAACTATTGTTCCTACAAAACTTGTGGAAAGAAAATCAGTTGAAAAACTAATTAATTAAGAGATTGTAATTTAATAAAAATAGGAGAATTCGATATGAAAAAATTATTGTTTTTGTTGCTGTTAATACTTTTAATTACGAGTAGTTTATATGCTCAAAAGGGGATTATTAAAGGAAGGGTAGTTGATTCGGAAACTGGTGAGGGATTACCAGGCACCAATGTGATAATAAAAAGCACTGCCTTAGGATCTGCCACGGATTTAAGAGGTGATTATACAATTGGTAATGTGCCTCCAGGCGAATATACACTTAAGGCAATGTTTATTGGATATCGAGCTAAAGAAGTCGAGATAATGGTTAATCCTGGAGCAACAGTTATAGCTGATATTGAGCTTGAATACGGCCAGGTTATTGAGGGTGAATCAGTTATAATTACTGCTCAGGCCAAAGGCCAGATAGACGCCATTAACCAGCAGCTTTCATCAGGGACCATTAAGAATGTG
>CAZKMO010000080.1:0-15207 GCA_964554015.1 uncultured bacterium | reverse complement strand
TGCGGTTTGGGATACTGCCACTCCCAGCCCTGGGCACACAGGGTACTTGAAAAGAATAAACATAGTATTATTTTTTTCATTATTTAATGTCCTCTCCCTTTAGGTTGTCCATCAAATAAAATTATAGAGATTTAATTAGTGTTCTTTATTTTAGATTCACTACTCAGAAAATTAGTTCGAAGAAGCACCCCACTGGTTCGTTCTGGATGATTTTTTAATATAGGATATTCTTTTCATCTTAATTATTAATTTTATAGTTGACCTGGTTATATGGATATAATGTTTTTTGCATGATCTTCTAATAATTCATTTCATCATTATAAAAGAATTAAAACTTACTTCTTGATGTTCTGGAAGTTGTTTAAAAACTGCTTGCAACACTTCTGTAAAATTTCCCTTCATTTATAAGACTATATAAATCATTATTTCCCATAATTCTTTTAAAAGTAAAATTAATAGCCAATTTTCATTAATTTTTTAATACTAAACCCTTCTTCCGTCTTTAACCTGATAAAATATATTCCATTGGAAAGAAAATATCCGTTATTATCTTTCCCATCCCATGGTACATCATAAGTACCTGGTTTCATTTTTTTATGGTAAATACTCTTTACTCTTCTGCCCAGTATGTTATAAATATCTAACGTAATATACCCGGGATTCCTTAAAGAAAAAGAGATGGAAGTATTGTTTATAAATGGATTGGGAGAACTGGTTATTAACAGATTATTATATATCCGACTGGTATTTTTTATTTCTGTTTTTTCAGCTAAGGTATAAACTTTTGCTCTATTATGTGGAGTTCCATCATCAATTATAATTTCATTCTTCCCGTCACCATTAAAATCTTCCAGATTACAACCATATTGTCCAAAATAACTAGGATCATTACCTTTTAAAATAATATCAGGTTTAGTTTCGAATTCTTCCCCACCATAATATATCTCTACCTGGCGAGGATATCGAGTTGATAATATTATATCATCATAATAATCATTATTTATATCACAATAAAATAATACTCCATCTGCTGTTGTAAATGTAATCTTTTTATCTAATGTTAACATTCCATTTTCTTTTCCAAAATATATACCAATAATACCTTGCGTCGTGTCAATTCCTCCAGAAATAATAAAATCATTATAACCATCATTATTTATATCTCCATTTGCCTGTGGGGATTTTGTATCTAACCATATGTCTGGTAATTCATAATCTTTGTTAGTATCCATATTTATACCACCCAAATAAATTTCATATTTAAAAAGCCCTTCAAACTGCTGCATGTTTCTACTTACTATCAAATCATCACATCCATCACCGTTGATATCACCTATCGCTTTATATAAACCTAATTCATCTCCGATGCCTCCCTCAATATGAAAATCACGGAGAGTATCTATTTCTTTCCCTCCAAAGAATATATCCACCTGCCCATTGAAAACCATCTCCGGTCCGGTACCGCCTGCTAATATATCTGCATACCCATCTCCATTAAAATCTGCGTTTCGATTACCTCCTGCATAATGAGCGCCACCTGAATAATGTATCCCATATAATATCATATCCGGCAAATCAGGATCAATGGTATAAGTTTTATTGCCGAAATAAATGTATATATCACAACAATAAGGCCAGCCATCTGTGACACTTAAGGTAATGTCTTTGTATCCATCCTTGTTTAAATCACCTAACCAACCTGGCTGACCGATAAAACCGATATCTATTTCATAGTCATAATCAGGTACAGGGCTTGGTTCAGAACTGCCAAAATAAAACTGCAGTTTTGTTTCCCCGGAAAAACGATTATAATATGTATATAGCAAATCATCATATCCGTCATTATTGTAATCCCCACCCTGTTGAGGAAGAAATCGAACACTATCCTCCGGCATTTCAAAAGTCATTATTACTTCTAAACTGTCAAGGGCAAGAGATTTTATGGTGAGTAAAAAAAGGCAGATTAATAAAAAAGAGTATTTAGATTTCTTCATAATTCATCACCGCCTCTCTTGATAAACTAAAGTTATAATTATAAAAAGTACTATTGTAACCTCTCATTTCTTCTCCATTCAATCATCCTTTAATATCATAAATAGCAAGCTTTATTCCATAGTAGTGATTGTAGAATCGAAAGCAGTTTTAATCATTGAACTTTCTTCTTCCTGAAAACAATGTCTCTTCTGGTTGAGTACAGTTAAAAAAAATAAAATTACGAGGACAAAAAATAATAAAATTAATAGGAAAAACTTTTGTAAGATATATTTTTTAATATCAGATTCTTTTATCTAGTTAATAAAAAATTTCTTGTTAAAGAACTATCCATTAATCTATACGTTGATTTTAATCAAAACGTGGCAGATTAAGAATATAAAATTAATTTACATCTAATTTTAAAGATAATGTCAGTATGAAAAAAATACCCCCTATTGTCTTTTCTTGAATAGTTTTTGTTTTGAATTATATTAGCATAGTAATTGTTTACTAAACAAATGTCAAGCAAAAAATAAAAAAATATAAAAAGGACACATGTTCTTTTTCATTATTCGATTAGGACACATATTCAGATCAATCAAATTATGTATTACTGCCTGTCCTACCTGGGCTATGGAGCTTCGTTTTTAAAACAAAGATTTATTTTGACAGGATTTACAAGATAAACAGGATTAAAAAAGCTTGGATTATTTTTAAATTTTTACCATGAAGGCTCTAAATCTCAAATAACAGCAGAATAGAAAAAAATATAAATAGTATTTTATTAATTTATAATAATTTAAATCTATAAGTCTTTTTTTTGTACTTAGTGTCCTGGTGGCTATAAATGGTTAAAAAATAGTAATTCATTTTACCAAGCGTTTTAAATAAAAGAATTATTATTTGTTAAAAATAAAGATCTTCTTATCCTGTAAATCCTGTCAAAAACTATTTATTAATAATCTCTGAAGCGGGAACAGAAAAAAGATGTCCTCCCAAATGGTGAATTGTTTTTGCCTCTTCTTTTTCGATCAATAATCTTTCCTTAAAAGTTCCTTTTTTAGCCCAGGCTTTGACCACTGAGGCTATAAAAATATTCACTTTTTCTAACTCTACTACTTTATTCACTCTGCATTCACTGTACCCGATACAACCAACCGGAACCAGGGCATTAACCTTTTCCGCAGGCCGGGCTTCAATGCTGAAGTGGGAAAATTTATCGACTTCATACCCGGATATTTTACCGGTTTTCAGTACCATTTCAGTCTGATCCCGGTGGGGAACACAGACAATAAATTCTCCGGTCTTTTCAATATTTTCCTTGGTCTTATGCCCTTTTCCCACAACTATGAGAAGAGTGGGTGGATTTTTCCCTACCGGGCAATTCCAGGCAATGGGAGCAAGGTTAAAACTCTCTTTTTCGTCCCGGGTGGAAACCAGAACCGTGGGACCGTGATTTATTAATCTATGGGCGGAATCAGGGGGGATTTGGATAAACTCATTCATTTTTTTTCTCCTTGGGATGGTTGAAAATACCTAAGATTTCAGGTTTTTAATTTTTTCTTTCGGGCCGCGGGGAACAGGATATTATTCAAAATCAATCTATATCCGGGGGAATTTTTATGCAGGTTGAGATCGGTGGGCGGATCACCCACAAAGTGTCTATAATCTTCCGGATCATGTCCTCCCAGAAAAGTAAAGGTTCCTTTTCCGTAATTTCCATGAATGTATTTTACTTCATCGGTTCCTCGTTTTTCTGCCATAATTACCACTTCTTCTTTAACCATACTTCTGTGATAGGCAGTAGTCTGCCCCATAAAATTATGAATCACGGAAACATGATCCTGGGTTAACATGGCAGGGACAGGATCATACTTGGCAGAAAATTCAAAAAGAGTGAAATAATCATCCCGCCCTGACTGAGCTGCGGTTTGATCCAGGGGGGTGGTATCTATATTGGAAAATTCATAAATTGTGGGCTGGATGATAAGCTCAAAATTTTCAAAAGCCAGACAGTTAGTAAAATCCAATTTTCTTTCATAATCAGGATCCGGTGGATCTCCGTCAAAAACCGCATCACAAATATCGGTATTTTGAGCTGCCAAAGCAATGTCATAAGAGTCGGTGGCAGAGCACATGGCAAACAGAAACCCTCCCTTTTGGATATAGTCTTTAATGTGTAAAGCAACCGCAAGTTTTAATTTGGATACCTTGTCAAATCCTAACTGTTTGGCCTCTTTTTCATACAGTTGCTGTTGCTGGATGTACCAGGAAGCGTTTCGGTAGGCACCGTAGAACTTGCCGTACTGTCCGGTAAAATCTTCATGATGGAGATGGAGCCAGTCATATTTGAATAATTTACCTTCCAGAATTTCCTTGTCCCATAGTTTATCGTAGGGGATTTCCGCATAGGTGAGAGAAAGCGTAACCGCATCATCCCAGGGCTGATGATGGGGAGGGACGTACACAGCAATAGCCGGGGCTTTTTCCAAAAGAATGACTTCCATATTGTTATTTTCAATGGTATGCAGAATGGAGGTAACCTCCGATCCGGAGATAGTTTCACAGGAGACACCCAGAATAGTGCATCTGCGTTTTACTGCCTCCACTGCTTCCAGGAGAAAGGAGCCTCCCCGATAGTTTAACAACCAGCGTACATTCATTCCCTGTTCTAAGGTCCAGTAAGCAACACCATATGCTTTTAGATGATTTTTCTGTTCCAGATCCATGGGGATCAGGAGGCTGGCGGATTTTAACGCAGTAGTGCAGGTTATCAGTAAGGTAAAAAGTATGATTTTATTTTTTATCATCATGGTTCCTTCTTTTCCAGACTGCGTAATCTCAGTCTTACCTCTTCTTTTAACAGACTAGAGGGAAAATTGGTAAGCAGGTTTTCGTAATAGGCAGCTGCCTGTTTGGATTTACCCTCTTGTTGATAAAGCCATCCCATCCGTTCCAGGGCTTTGTCGGTAAGGTGATGGGAGGGATACTGCTCCAGGAATTGTTCCAGGATGGCAATACTTTTATTATATTGTTTTAGGGTGATGAGGATGGATCCTTTCTTTAACAGGCCATAGGGAACCAGATTGCTGTCAGTATGACCTGTAATGATGGAATCAAGTGAAGCAACAGCTTTATCATATTCTCCCCTTGTTTCATAATATTCCGCCCGGGCCAGCAGCCGCAAAGGTTCCGCAGAATCATGCCAGTAGTGTCTGATCAGCATTCTCAGGTTCAAACCATTATTCAGTGATTCTTCACTAAGATATTTTTCCTCAATATCATAGATAGAAAGTTGATTGAGATAGTGTAAGGCTGCCTCAAATTCACCCTGGAAATATAATATTTTTCCTAGGGATACTATGGCTTTTATCCAGTATTGATTTTTATCAGCCGTAAATTCTTCTTCAATTTCAAGGTACATATTTTTGGCCTTTTCGATTTCTCCCTGAGCAATAAGACATTCCCCCAGAGAAAAACGACAATTATAGAGCTTTTGGGGTTCCAGAGGTTGTTTTATAAGTGAGTTGTACATTTCTGCCGCTTCTTTAAATTCATGCATTTCTTCTTTCAGGATGCGGGCTCTTTGTATCTGTGCCTGTATTGCCACCGGAGACTTTTTTTGTTCTAGGTAGACAAGTTCATAATACTGTACTGCTTCCCTATAATTTTTTTGTGCTTCCAGGGTCCGGGCCAGGCCCAAGTACACATTTTCTAGAGGAATAAAATGCGAATCTGTCTTTAGGATAGTTTTATAGGCCTTTTCTGCTATTTGGGGAGATCCTGCTTTATAGGCATTCTCGGCAAACATAAAAAGAATATTTTCATTATTTTGTTTATCCGCTGGGAAAAAAGTACGAACAGTTTTCCATCCCTCCTGAAAATATTCGGCTTGAATATAATATTTAAGCAGTAATTCTTTAAACTGAGTATTTTCAGGCTGTTTTTTAATTGCCTGCTTAAGTGAGGTGGAGACAGTTGTAATTATTTGATCAGATCCTTGGAAGCGGAGTAACTTTGCTTCCACAATAGTCATACTTTGGGGATGATTATGCAGATATTGTATCAATTCTCCGGTTGCCTCTTTATATTGTCTAAGCGCTTCGTATATATTGACAATGTTTAAACTGAACAAATCATCATTATTAAATTTTTTTCTTCCTTCCAGATATACCTTTAAGGCCTCTTCCAGAAGTCTTTCCCTAATCATACTGGAAGCGACCTTATAATATATAAGTCTATCCGAGACGTTTTGTTGCAGCAGAGTATCCCAGGTGTGCATGGCTTCATCATATTTCCCTTGACGATAATAGGCTCTTGCTTTCAGTAAGGAATTTTCCGGAATTATCTTTCCCTTGTTTTCTTTTTCTCTAATGAGGTCAAGTAGCTTTTGAAAGGATTGGGTTTTCATCAGTATATCGGAGTATTGGGAGAAGACACCTCTGTTATCAGGATGATCTTGATATAAGGTTTCCAGAAGTTCCTGGGCATTTTGAAGGCGTCCTTGATTTTCCAGTTGTCTGGCCATCTGTAGTTTTTGATTTAAAGACTGAGCGTTTGTGATTAGTGGCAGTGTTGATGAGAACACAAGGATTATAATGAATAAATATTTTAACTGCCTTGATCTCATTTAGTGTTCCTTTTTTTAATGACTGTACGGGCATAAAATACAAAAAACACCAGGAAAAATCTATAGAAAAATAAAATTAAAAGATAGCAATAAAAAAAGGCTGGAATATGTACCAGCCTAAAAGCTCCGGAGGAGGGACTTGAACCCCCAACCTAGTGGTTAACAGCCACCCGCTCTACCATTGAGCTACTCCGGAAGTATGCAAAAGAAGTAATTTATAAAAAAAATTAAAAAAGTCAAGATTTTTTTTGAATTTTTGTCATGGTAGCGGCAAGCGGAGTTAAAAAATTTACAGATACCAACCAGAATAAACTAATTTATATCATTTATTTCTTATGAGAAATAAACATTTAGAAAGAGTAACTGCCTACTTGATTGCGGTTAGGTTTATTAATTCAGTTAGTTGACAAGTTCCCTTAAAAATGTTATATTTAATGGCATAATTTTTTAAAAGATGAGTTATTTATTACTTTAGAGGATATGGTATGGCATTAACATCTGATTTTAGAAATGGACTCATTCTCAGAATTGACGGTGAATTATTTTCCATTGTGGAGTTTCAGCATGTGAAACCCGGCAAGGGCGGCGCCTTTGTGCGAACAAAACTTAAAAATATAAAGACTGGTCAGGTACTGGATAAAACCTATCGTTCCGGGGAAAAAGTGGAAGATGTGAGGGTAGAAAATAAAAAGATGCAGTTTTTATATAAGCAGGGAGATGATCAGTTTGTTTTTATGAATTCCGATACCTATGAGCAAATTTTCATTTCCAAACAAGTACTAGGAGAGACTACCGATTATCTTATTGAAGGGATTGAAGTAGACATTTTATTTGACGGAACGGAACCAATTACAATTAATCTTCCCATTTTTATTGAATTAAAAGTTATCAAAACCGAACCCGGGATAAGGGGCAATACTGCTTCCGGAGGAACAAAACCTGCTACTCTGGAGACTGGAAAGGTTATTCAGGTACCTCTTTTTATTGAGCAGGATGAAAAAGTGAAAGTTGATACCCGTAGTGATGATTACATTGAACGGGTAAAATAAAAAAGAATATTCGGATAGGGAGGGAATATGGATTTAGCTGAAATAAGGCGATTGGTGAAATTAGTTGAAAAGCATGATATTGAAGAGTTGCAGGTTGAAGAAAAAGATTTTAAAATCAGCATCAGCAAGGGGAAAAAATCTAGTACTCCCCAGCAGATTCAAACACCTGTCATTCCTCACCCTCAGATAGATTCTGTAGATGTAGATTCTTTTAAACATCAGCATACAGATGCCCCGGTTCAACATGTGACATCGGATAAAAAAAAGGATGAGAATGTGGTGGAAATTTGTGCCCCCATGGTGGGCACTTTTTATCGTGCTCCTTCTCCAGATTCGGATCCGTATGTTAATATTGGTGACCAGATAAAGCCCGGAAACGTTCTTTGTATAATTGAAGCTATGAAACTTATGAATGAGTTAGAAGCCGAGATATCCGGAGAAATTATTGATATCCTGGTTGAAAACGGGCAATCCGTAGAATACAACCAACCTCTTTTTTTAATCAAGAAAGCATAGGATGATATTTTGATAAAAAAGGTATTAATCGCCAATCGGGGAGAAATAGCTTTACGTATCATCCGCGCCTGTAAAGAATTAGGGATAGAGACCATTGCGGTTTACTCAGAAGCGGATAAGGAGTCACTTCATGTACGTTTTGCTGATGAAGCGATTTGTATCGGTCCGGCTCCTGCCCGAGAGAGCTATCTTAATATGCCCAGTATAATTAGTGCAGCCGAGATCAGTAATGCTGATTGTATTCATCCCGGGTATGGATTTTTAGCAGAAAATGCCGATTTCTCCGAAATGTGTGAATCATCAGATATCACTTTTATTGGACCCACAGCTAATATGATATCCAATATGGGGGATAAAATATTTGCTAAGAAAGCCATGCAGAAAGCAGGTGTTCCGGTTATTCCCGGAAGTGAGGAGGCGGTTCAAAATAAGGAGGAAGCAGTTGAACTTGCCCGGGATATTGGTTTTCCGGTAATAATCAAAGCTGCTGCCGGGGGAGGTGGTAAAGGAATGCGGATTATCCGGAATGAAGAAGAAATGGCAACTGCGTTTAGTATGGCAAGTACTGAGGCAGAAGCTGCCTTTGGTAATCCCGATCTGTATATGGAAAAATATTTTGAAAGTCCCCGGCATATTGAAGTACAATTGCTGGGGGATGGCAAGGGAAAAGTGTTGGCTTTGGGAGAGCGGGAATGTTCCATTCAGCGAAAACATCAGAAATTAATTGAGGAGTCGCCTTCCCCCATAGTGGATGCATCCCTCCGGGCAAAACTTACTTCAGTTGCAGTGAAAGGCGCAGAATCTGTCGGTTATCGAAGTGCGGGAACCATAGAATTTCTTATGGATACAAATAAAAATTTTTATTTTATGGAGATGAATACCCGGATTCAGGTAGAACATCCGGTTACAGAAATGGTATATAACATAGATCTGGTTAAGGAACAAATTAGAGTGGCAGCAGAAGGTAATTTGGATTCTTTGCATTTACTCCCGGAACCATATGGTCACGCCCTAGAATGCCGTATAAATGCTGAAGATCCTTTTAACAATTTTCTCCCTCATCCGGGAGTAATAACCTCTTTTCACGAACCAGGAGGGATGGGAGTGCGGGTTGATACCCATGCCTATGCCCAGTATAAAATACCCCCCTATTATGATTCCTTGCTTGCCAAGTTAATTACTTACGGTATTCACCGTGAAGAAGCAATAAGCAGAATGAAAAGGAGTTTAGAAGAGTTTATCATAGAAGGGATTCCCACTACTATTCCTTTTCATAAGCAAGTAATGAATGATGAAAATTTTGTAAAAGGGATGATAAATACTCATTTTTTAGATAATTTTAAACTTAATCCAGAACTAAAAGAATAGGTAAAAAAATGAATGTACCAGAAGAATTAAAGTATACTAAAGAGCATGAATGGGTAAAAATTGACGGGGAGGTGGCAACTGTGGGCATAACAGATTATGCCCAAAGCGAACTGGGGGATATAGTTTTTGTGGAATTGCCTCAAGCGGGTGATTTAACCAAACAATTTGAAACCTGTGCTAATATCGAAGCAGTTAAAGCTGTATCGGATTTTTATGCTCCCCTTTCCGGAGAAGTAACTGAAGTAAATACTGAATTGGAGAATACCCCCCAATTAGTTAACCAAGAACCTTACGATAAAGGATGGTTTATAAAAATTACCTTGGGTGATAAGGGTGAAATAGACAAACTTTTATCTGCTGATGAATACAAAAAACTGATCAGTTAATATCAAAGCCATGTACCACCCTTCTCTAGAAAAATGGGAAAAGAAACTGAAACAGTTACTGGATGAATTAGATGATTATTTAGAGAATACCTACGGAAATAAATATTCACTTCATCCTGCCAGAAGGACACAAGGAACAACCATAAATAAATCTCACAGTGGATTATTTGATATTGTCTCCAGTTTTTCCGCCGGGAAAGGCTCAGAATTTGGCAGGGGGTATATTGTTGATATTCATATGGCTACTCTGGAAAAGGTTCCGGAAAAGGTAAAAAAAGAAATCAATCATATAGTAATAGAACGTCTTCGCAGTGCCCTGCCTGAAATGTTTCCGGGAAGAAACCTAAAAGTAAATATGGATAGAAATGTGATTAAAATTTACGGGGATTTAAGTCTGGGTGAGATTTAGAATATAAAATTTTGCCTGAATAAAAAAATTATTTAGGGAATGTAGTAATGAAAAAAATATTAAAATTTTCTTTAGTAAAAATTTCAGTTATTCTATTAATGGGAATATTTTTAGGAGTTGTCTGGCATTGGTTGTATATTTTTCCCTTTCCACAATTACATTCCTGGAAATATAAGCATGACGAGGGGGGAACTAAATCTTCCCAACCTGATGTAGATACACCAGGACGATGGCATAAAATTAAGCACCCAGAACAGACCGATGGGCTTACAGAAGAACAGAAGAAAATGATTAAAAGACTGGAATCAATTGGATATATGGCCGGGTCCCAAGAACCCTCGGAAAAAAGCAATATCACAATATATGATAAGGAACATGCGTACAAGGGATTGAATTTCCTTATTTCCGCCCATAGTCCGGAAGCAATTTTAATGGATATGGAAGGTAATATTTTACATAAGTGGAAGTGTGATCTAACCCGGGCTTGGCCTGACTATAAACCGCACACGCATTTACCCAGTCATTATTTTTGGAGACGGGCACAGCTGTTGGAAAACGGGGATATTATCGTAATATTTTCAGGCTGTGGAACCATAAAACTGGATAAGGATTCAAACATAATTTGGACTGTTTTCAATCATGCGCATCATGATTTCTATATTGATAAGAATGATAAAATCTATGTATTAACCAGAGAAGCCCGCATTAATAAAAAGTATAATGAAAACAAACCAATTTTGGAAGATTATATTTGTATACTTGATAAGAATGGGAAACAACTGGGAAAAATTTCAATTCTGGAAGAAATTGAAAAATCAAAATTTTCTCCAATTCTTAATAGGGTTGAAAGCTGGGGAGATATTACTCATACCAATACCATTGAAGTAATTGAGCGCCGAACAACCATACCAGAATTTACACCGGGAAGGATATTAATATCAATCCTTTCCCTGGATTTAGTGTGCCTTCTGGATGTAGAAAAAGGAGTGGTCTGGGCTGAATCTGATTTATGGTCAGAGCAGCACCAGTCTACTTTATTGGACAATGATAATATACTAGTTCTGGATAATAAAGGAATAAAAAACCATTCCAGAATTATTGAATTTAATCCTGTAACCAGAGAATTTGTGTGGGTGTACGGAGGAACAGAACAAGAACCTTTCAATACGCCTACTTGTGGTTCCTGCCAGCGGCTGCCTAATGGTAATACCCTGATTATAGAAACTGATGCAGGCAGAGCTTTTGAAGTTACTCCTGACAAAACCATTGTATGGGAATATATTAATCCTCACCGGGCTGGTAAAAATAATGAATATGTAGCTTCTCTTCATGAAGTAATTAGAATTCCATCAGATTTTCCTCTAGATTGGCTTACTGCCCCCTAAAAAAATTTTTAATATTTCTTGACATTATCTTTTTCTTTTATTATTTTTTTAAAATTAAACATTTATTATTTAATTTCTCTAAAAGCAAATAGTGTTACAATGTAACTCATTTAGGAGGATGTTCCATGGAAAAGGAAAAACGAATGCAAGTAAAGGGGAGCAGTATTATGGCTGTTCCTGCATTTGTAAAAGCCACCTTTCCAGACCGTTATGAGGAATGGTTAAAGGCATTAACTCCGGAAGCTCAGCAAATTCAGAAGGATGTAATATTAGCAACCAACCTTTATCCCTTATATTATGCAATGGTTGATCCCACTCAAAAAATATGTGATGTGTTTTATAATGGAGGAACCCGAGGGGCTTGGGAATCAGGAAAATTCAGTGCCAGTTGGGCCCAGAAAGGCATCTATAAATTTTTCTTTAAGATCGGGTCTCCTCAATTTATTATCGAAAGAGCAGCCCGGGTCTTTTCCAGCTATTATCCGGAAGGTGAATTAAGGGTAACGGAATCAGATTCCAATCGAGTGGTTTTACAAATTGTAAAATTCCCTGAACCTTATCGTATTCTGGATTTTGATATGGCCGGATGGATGGACGGCACTATGGAATTACTAAGATGTTCTCAAGGAAAGGTGGAAATAACCAAATCAATGGCTCAAGGAGATCCAGTTACCGAATTTGTGGCTACCTGGGTATGAGTTAGTTTTTTGCCAGGAGGATGTAAAGAGTAATTATGAATTACTGTATGGTCATGACAACCTGTGCTGAATCTGCGGAGGCGGAAAGAATAGCCATTGGTTTGGTAGACCAGAAATTAGCTGCCTGTGTTCAAATAAGTAAAATTACCAGTTATTATACCTGGAAAGGACAAACCCATAATGATCCTGAATACAGGCTGCTCATTAAAGCACCCAGCAATCTCTATAATAGAATAGAACAGTGTATCAAAGATATGCACAGCTATGAGGTTCCGGAGATTATTCAGATACCTATTCAGGCAGGATTTAAAGAATATCTTGATTGGATTGCTGAGGTGACAGACTAGAAATTGTTATTAATATGTAATATTAATACTTTCCTTTAGATAGGTTTTTTAACCTTGCTATCCCTTTAACCAATAATCAAGTAAGGATACTTAAATAAAGAGTGATATGGATAGGCATTGATGTAAAATTTTAGGGATTATAGTGTTTATGGTCAATATCAACCTGCTTGCCCAGCCAGGCCATGATTCCGACAGTAAAGAAAACTATTATGGAAGTATAAAAGGCTCAGTGATGGATGAATCCACCCGGAGTCTTCTAATTGGTGTAAATATTATGGTGGGAGGAACAGATTTGGGCTGTGCCGCTGATTCTCCGGAGAAAGTCGACATGGTACAACCCTACAATGCTTTTTTAAGTAAGGTAAGGAAGACAACTTTTAAGGCAGCCGGGTTTGGACAGGTTAAATGGAAGCGTGACTATCAATTCCCGGCGCTACAAGCCCTATCACCGGCTTGATCTGCGTCTTGACCGCAGATTTATGTTTAAGGGATGGAATATGGTGGTCTTTTTCGACATAATGAATGTGTATGGACGGGATAATATATGGCAGTATTTTTATAATGATGACGGGAGCACAGAGGAAGTACTTCAATTTCAGGTTATGCCGGTGGGCGGAATTGTAGTAGAGTTTTAGTAATCGTCAATAAAATTTAAAACAAAATGTCCGGACCCAGTATTGATTTTGGATCCAGGGCTTTTTTTACCTGCTTCATTTCCTGGATGGTCCGGGGGCAATACATAAGGGGCAGCAGCGCTTTTTTAATTTTTCCAATACCGTGTTCACTACTCACTGTTCCCCCTAAGGACACTGCCTGTCGGGCAAATTCCAGATACAGGGTCTTGGCTTTTTCCCAATCTTTTTCATCCCTGGGCAGCACATTCACATGCAGGTGATTGTCTCCAATATGACCAAAGATGGCATATTCCAGGTTCTCCTTATCCAGATGAGAGCGGTAGGAGGAAAGCATTGTTTTCAGAGCCTCGTCCGGCACGGAAAAATCTGTTCCAATTTTATGAATATGGGGATGGGTTCTCTGGCGTTCAGCAATGAGAGAGTTGATTTCTTCGGGTACAGCATGACGGAATTGGCTGAGTTTTTCTCTCTCCGCCTGGTTGAGTGCTCCCCAGGCATCATCCCCGGAAGCGTTGCATTCCGCTAGTATTTTTATATATTCGGAACATAAGGTTTCCAGATCTTCATTTTTTCCCTCCTGTTCCAGGTAAAGGGCGGCTCGGGCATAGTCGGGGAAGGATCGGATAGAGGAGCTGGGACCTTCCCGGTCTCTTTTCTGGCGCAAGAGAGACAGGGAGTAATCATCAAAATATTCCAGAGCAGTTGGATTAAGGGGAGTTGTTTTATTTTTGCATAGTTTTTTAATGGATTCCACAAAATAAACTGCATCTTCCTCTGAAGGGAAAAAAGCCATATAGCAGAGATTTAATTCTGGTTTGGGCTCTAAAGCCAGTTCGATCTGGGTAATCACTCCCAATGTTCCTTCTGATCCAATGAAATAATCTATAAAATCCATAGGATGTTTGACATAGTAACCTGCGGCGTTTTTTAGATCCGGGGTTTCATAGGAGGGAACAGGGATAACCATTGTATAATTTTGTTTTTGAAGAACAAATCCTTTATCCGGAGTACTCAGAGCAGTGCCGCGTTTTATATCCAGTACGGTCCCGTCAGCCAGAATAACCCGTAATCCGGTCACAAAATTACGAGTTTGCCCGTATTTAAAGGAGCGACCACCGGAACTGTTAAGGGCAACGGTTCCACCCAGGTGAGCAGATTGTTCGGTGGGATCGGGGGGATAAAACCATTTATCCGATATGGGGGAGAATTGTTGCAGCTGCTCTTTGGATTTTCCTTTCAATAAGGAAAGCGGTTTTTCAAAATTTTTTTTATCTAATATATCTTTCAGGGCAGTAACCGTAAGACCAGGTTCTATGGTCACACACCAGCGCTTCCGTTTTTCATTCCACTGTACTCCCAGGAAACGGTTCATGGATTCAAGGGAAAGCAGCAAGCCTCCCTGAGGAACTGCTCCTCCCACAATGCCGGTTCTTCCCGCCGAAATTGTCACCGGAATATCGGAAGAGTAGGCCTGCTTCAATGTGTCCACCACTTGTTTTTCCGAATGGGCAAAAATCAAGGTATGGGTATGCCCTCCGGGAAGCCGGGACTCATCCATCAGGTAATCTTTAAAATTATCCTTGATTTCCTGTTCGGATTGTATTATTCGCACCTGAGAAATGCCGGATGGTTCGGTATGTGGTTTTACGGGATGAACAACAGAATCCATTAATAACTCCAAAGTTTTTAGTTAAAATAAATGTTCTGTTCTAAAAAGTCAAGATAATAAGTTTAAATTTTGTCTGTCTGTTACTTCATGGTTTAGATGGAATTATCTGGGTTACTTAATTGATTATATTAAAAAAGAGAA
>CAZKMO010000079.1:0-15236 GCA_964554015.1 uncultured bacterium | reverse complement strand
TACCAGGGTCTCTAATCCTGTTCGCTCCCCACGCTTTCGCGCCTCAGCGTCAGTAATGGACCAGGAAATAGCCTTCGCTACCGGTATTCTTCCTGATATCTACGCATTTCACCGCTACACCAGGAATTCTATTTCCCTCTTCCATACTCAAGAATAACAGTATTGATTGCAAGCTTATGGTTAAGCCACAAGTTTTCACAACCAACTTATTATCCCGCCTACGCGCCCTTTATACCCAGTGATTCCGAACAACGCTCGCTCCCCCCGTATTACCGCGGCTGCTGGCACGGAATTAGCCGGAGCTTTCTCTGGAGGTACCGTCATATCTGTTAAAAACAGACTATTCTTCCCTCCTAACAGGGTTTTACACTCCTTAGAGCTTCATCACCCACATGGTGTTGCTGGGTCAGGCTTTCACCCATTGCCCAATATTCCTCACTGCTGCCTCCCGTAGGAGTCAGGCCCGTGTCTCAGTGCCAGTGTGGCTGACCATCCTCTCAGACCAGCTACCCATCATTGTCTTGGTAGGCCGTTACCCTACCAACAAACTAATAGGACGCAAACTTCTCCTCAAGCGTAATCTTTAATCAAACTTACATGCGTAAGTAAGACATCATGCGGTATTAGCATTTCTTTCGAAATGTTATTCCCCTCTTGAGGGTAAATTGTTTACGCGTTACTCACCCGTTCGCCAGTTTACTAAGAAATCCGAAGATTTCTGTTCTCCTAGGCTTGCATGTGTTAGGCACACCATCAGCGTTCGTCCTGAGCCAGGATAAAACCCTCCGTTGTAAAAAAATATATTACAATATATCAAGGGTTGATATAAAATTAACGGAAGCCATACATACGATGTTTTCAAAGAACAAATAAATCTAAATTAATTATCAATTTAGACAATTATTAATTTAACACTTATTACTTTAAAAGTCAAGTAAAAGTTTAAATTTTTAAAACTATATTTACAAAGCTGAATAATTTATAAAAATTCTTTTCTATTGTCAAGTTTTTTTTTAATTTTTTTATTCAATTATCCTTCCTTTAGGATAAATACCTAATAATCTAAAAAAAAGGGAATGACTTTGCAATTCTTGTAATAGTGGCTCGATTACATCACTATTAGGATTAGTATTTTCAAAATCAATATAAAAATAATATCTCCATGGATATCCTATAACCGGCCGTGATTCAATTTTTATAAGATTAATTTCAGCTTCTTTAAATATTCCAAGACATTTATAAAGACTTCCCGGTTTATCCGGTAAGCTTAAAACTATAGATATCTTACCAATTTTCTGTTCCATGAAAGGATCTCTGGTTAAAATAATAAATCGAGTATAGTTTTGTTTATAATTTTCAATATTTGATTTAATTATTTTTAATTTATATTCTTTTGCTGCTTGTTTACTGGCAATGGCAGCAAAGTCACTGTAATTATTATCTTTAATTAATCTTGCAGCCCCGGCAGTATCATGAAAAGGAACAATTTCAACATCTTTTATTGACTGGAGAAAATGAGAACATTGCTCTAATGCCTGAGGATGGGATAATATTTTTTTTAGACTCGCAATTGGTATATCTTGCAAACTCAGTAAATGGTGCTGAATACGTATAATTATTTCTCCTTGAATAGAGAGGCTATAGTTCAATAAAAGATCTATATTTTTATGTATACTTCCAGTAAGTGAATTCTCAATAGGGACAATACCTTCATCACACTCTCTAATACTTACTTTTTCAAAAACAGTTTCAAAATCAGGACAGGGCACAGTTTTAATTGAGTTAGAATAGTATATATGAGCAGCTTCATCACTGAAAGCACCTTTTTCACCCTGAAAGCCAATTATTTTCATATAATTAACTCCATCCAGTTCAATAAAAGACATACGATGTTACTCCCTAACACTGTACGTCTTTTATTTTATCTATTAAATTTGGACTACTTTTCAGTCATCTCCTTATACATCGCATAACGCTCTTTAACCACTTTTGCAAACTTATTCCAGTAATCATCAACTCTTTCCGGAAATGTCTGTTTAAGAGAAGTATAACGGGTTTCTCCTTTTAAGAACTCTCTGACATCCATTTTTGGTTCTTTGGAATCTAAAATAAAGGGATTTTTACCCTCTTTCTTTAACTCGGGGTTATACCTATAGAGAAACCAGTATCCGGATTCTACCGCCTTCATTTCTTCCTGTTGTGTATGGGACATATCAAAACCATGGTTGATGCAGGGTGCATAGGCAATTATTATTGATGGTCCCTTATAAGCTTCTGCCTCAGTAACAGCTTTGATAAGCTGATTTTTATTTGCTCCCATAGCTACAGATGCCACATAGACATACCCGTAACTCATCATCATGAGTCCAAGATCCTTCTTAACCGTAGTTTTTCCAGCCTCAGCAAATTTTGCCACTGAACCCAAGGGAGTCGCTTTTGAGGCTTGTCCACCAGTATTGGAATAAACTTCTGTATCCAGTACCAGAATATTAATATCTTTACCTGATGCTAATACATGATCTAAGCCTCCATATCCGATGTCATAGGCCCATCCATCACCACCAAATGCCCATACACTCTTGGGCACAAAATAATTTTCCAGCTCCTTAATTTTGAGCAATATCTTTTTCTTCTCTCCGCTAGCTTGTTTAATGAGGTCGGGAAGCATCTGCTTAATCTCTTCGGCATTGGCTTTTACTTCTTCTTCTTTGTTTTCCCATAGTTCTTTGGCTTTTTTCAATGCTTTTTTTAATTCTCCCTTCATTTCCATTTTCAAAACCTTATCTATATTCCAAAGCAACTGTTTTCGGTTAGCATCAACTGCCAGTCGCATTCCAAATCCATATTCAGCATTATCTTCAAAAAGTGAATTTGCCCAGGCGGGCCCATGACCATTTTTATTGACTGTATAAGGTATGGAAGGAAAATAAGCTCCCCAAATGGAAGAACAACCCGTTGCATTGGCAATAATCATTCGATCACCAAAGAACTGAGTAATAAGTTTAGCGTAGGGTGTCTCCCCACATCCTGCACAGGCTCCGGAAAATTCAAGCAAGGGTTGTTTGAATTGACTGCCTTTAACCGATTCCAACTTAACGGCAGAACTCAGTGTATCTTCGGGTAACGACATGAAAAAATTAACATTTTGGTTTTCTCCTGCTTCCCGCTCCGCCTCAATCGGCTTCATGACCAGCGCCTCCTTGGGACATTCATTAACACAATCTTCACAGCCTACACAATCCTCGATAAACACCTGAATTTTGTAATCATACTTATCTCCATCCTTACCCACAGCCTTAATAGTATTAAAAATATCAGGAGCATTCTTCAATTTATTTCGGTCAATGAGTTTTGGTCGTACAACTGCATGCGGACATATAAAAGAACAACGATTACATTGAATGCAATTTTCCGGAATCCAATGAGGAACCATAGGGGCAACTCCCCGCTTTTCATATTTGGTGGTACCAGAAGGGGCATATCCATCAATGGGCATTTTGGAAACAGGAATAGTATCTCCCTTATCCCGCATAATAGGTTCCATTACTTCTTTGACAAAATCACCTGCATCATCCGGTACAAGTTTTTTCTCAGTATAATGTTTTTTTGGCATTTTATCCGGAACCGGAATTTTCTCAAGAGCTTCATCTGCTTTATCCACTGCTTTCCAGTTCATCTCAACTACTTTATCTCCTTTCTTCCGGTAGGTTTTATCAATGGCATCCTTGATCATTTTGATAGCCTGCTTCTTTTCCAGTACATTGGAGATGATAAAGAAAGCTGCCTGCATAACAGTATTTATTCGTCCTCCCAGACCAACATTTTTTGCTATCTCCAAAGCATTGATATTATAACATTTAATTTTCTTTTCAATGATTGTTTTTTGCATATTTTCAGTTAAATTCTCAAACACCTCGTCCTTAGACCAATTCGAATTAAGCAGGAATACTCCTCCTTCTTTAATTCCTTCCAAAATATCATATCGGCCAATAAAAGCCTGATTATGACAGGCAATGAAATCAGCATTTTGAATCAGATAAGGAGATTGGATAGGTGATTTGCCAAAACGCAGATGGCTACGGGTAATACCACCTGATTTTTTGGAATCGTACTGGAAATATCCCTGAGCGTACATATCAGTATTGTCACCAATGATCTTTATGGAATTCTTATTGGCTCCTACCGTCCCATCGGATCCCAATCCCCAGAATTTACAGGATATGGTTCCTTCAGGAAGTGAATTTATATGTTCTTTAACTTCAATAGAGGTTCCGGTAACATCATCATTAATACCCACAGTAAAACCATGACTGCATTTTCCCCCTAAATGTTTATACACAGCATTGATCATGGAAGGAGTAAATTCTTTAGAGGAAAGGCCATATCGTCCGCCTATAATAGTAATATCCTTCTTATCCTTTAAGGCAGCAACTACATCAATATAGAGAGGTTCACCAATAGCCCCCGGTTCTTTAGTCCTATCCAGAACTGCTATTTTTTTAACTGACTTGGGTAGAGTCTCTTGAAAATGTTTTACTGAGAAAGGTCGGTACAGTCTGACTTTTATCAATCCTACTTTGGAATTACGGTTTCTATTCAGCCAGTTGACCGTTTCTTCAATTGCCTCACACCCGCTGCCCATGGCAATAATAATTTTATCAGCATCAGAAGCACCAACATAATCGAAAAGATGGTACTGCCTTCCAATTTTCTTGGCTAGTATATTCATATATTCTTGAATAATATCAGGAGCAGCATTATAATACTTGTTCACTGTTTCTCTTCCTTGAAAATAAACATCCGGATTCTCAGCTCCAACTTTAACGCCAGGATTCTCTGGATTTAAGGCCCGGTTTCGGAACTGTTCAATATATTTCATATCAACCAATTCCGCCATGGTATCATAATCTATTACTTCAATTTTTTGTATTTCATGGGAATTACGAAATCCATCAAAAAAATTAACAAATGGAATCATGGTTTTAACTGTGGCTAAATGAGATACTACTCCTAAATCCATTATTTCCTGGATAGAACTAAGTGCCAAAAGTCCCCATCCCGTATTCCGCGCTGACATAACATCAGAATGATCACCAAAAATTGATAAAGCTTGGCAGGCCAGGGATCTAGCCGAGACATGAAAAACTGCTGGCAGCATTTCTCCGGCAATTTTATGCATATTAGGAAGCATAAGCATTAGTCCCTGGGAGGCAGTGAAAGTAGTGGTTAAGGCACCTCCGGAAAGAGATCCATGTACAGCTCCTGAAGCACCAGCTTCAGATTGCATTTCAATAACATCTACAGTTTGACCGAAAATATTCTTGCGCCCTTTTGCAGCCCAGGCATCGGCTAACTCCCCCATACCGGAGGAAGGAGTAATGGGATAGATAGCGGCAACATCACTGAAAGCATAGGCAACATGAGTGGCTGCTGTATTACCATCCATCGTAGCTTTTTTAAATTTTTTCATAATATGTTTCCTTTATTAGTTATTATTTATTAAAAACTTATAAATTATTTTTATAGAGTTAAAGTTAATAAAAAATTTGGAAAAAATCAATGGAATTTTTTGAAAAAAAATATTAATGGACAAGACTAATCATATCCCTCACTGCAGCTTCCACCCCGATTGCAACTGCTCTGGAAAAAATGGCCTGTCCTATATTAACCTCTTCTATTGCTGAAATGTTCATAATATCATTAATATTTTTATAGGTCAGACCGGAACCAACCATTACCCCAAGATTCAATTTTTCTGCTGCTATACATAAAGAAGAGATATTTTCTAATTGTTCATAGCGTTCATCATAATCTTTGGTATTATAAAATTTATTGAGATTAAATTCAACATAATCGCTATTCAATTTCGATACTTCTTTTAATTGTTGAATCTGAGGGTTAATCATTACATTAACCACAAAACCATGAGAATTCAAATTTTCAACCACATTTACCAACTGGTCAAAACGGCTGATAACATCCAGCCTGCCCATTTGTCCAGTACTATACTGATCCGTGGGGATTAATGTGACCATATCAGGTGCAATGGAGATAACCATGGAAACCAATTTTTTTACAGGAGTAATTCTGATATTGAGATGAGATTTCACTGCTCCTTTCAGTAACCGTATATCTCTTTCTGATATGGGTTGTAATTTTTCATTTAAGGAACATACAATTCCATCAGCTCCTCCCAGTTCCGCTAATAATGCTAAGCTGACCGGATCAGGTTCAGTCCCTCTTAATATATGACGAAATCCTGCAACACAATCAACATTTACACTTAATCTTGCCATAAATGTACCCCTATAATGTTACAATTTTTGAAACCTTCACAAATCTAAAACCTCTTTTTTGTATTTTGGGAATTTCAGTCTTTAAAACTTCTAAAGTCAATTTCGAACAATGTCCGATACCAACAGCATACCCTCTCTTTTCGGCTATTTCAGCTAACTCCCATACCCTTGTTTTGATAATTTCTCTATTATTTTCCGTATCTATAAACACATCACGTTTAGCAGAAGGGATATTCAATTCTTGCGCCACCTCAAAAGCAACCGAATTAGCTGTAGTTCTGCTGTCAATAAAAAACAGCTCATTTTGTTTGATTTGCCGTAAAATTATTTCCATCAGATCCCTATTTTCGGTAATTTTCGATCCCATATGATTATTCATTCCAACAGCACCAGACACATTACTTAAAGCCTGTTGAAGAACTCTTCGAATCTGGTAAGCATCCATAGTTGATAAAATTATCATTTCATCTTTATGATAATTTTGGGAAATCGGTTCCATGGGTAAATGCAATAACAACTCACAATTTCTTTTTTTAATTTCTTCTGAAATTTTTGATGAATATTTCGCTCCCGGTATAACTGAATAAGAAAGTTCAGCACTTATTTGAAAAAAATCCTTGGTAGTCGAATTAAAATGATATCCAAAATCATCTATTATCAAAGCTATTAAACCCTGTCCCCACCCTGTTTTATTCTTATGTAGAATATAAATTTGTAACTGACAAGAATCCCTATAGTTTACTGCTAAAGATATTCGACCAGAAATAGGATCACTATTCCCGGAAACAATGTGGGCACCATTTGTCTGAAAACTCTGTTTAAGGGCATAATGCACTGATGGAAGCGGTAAATCAGCCGGAACCCTCACATACAATTCTTGACTGCCGTTACTCAAGGGATACAAGGTATACTCTGTATTGTATGAATCCAGAGTTTTTTTCAGTATCTGTTTTAAAACTTCTCCTGAATGTTGTTTTATCTCTTGAGATGTGTCAAAATTGCTGTTTTGTTTTTCCGATTGCTTTTCAGTTATAAACTTAATAATGAATAAGAATATAAAGCATATAATCAAAAAAATTAAAATATAATTATATTTTTTTAGAACTTTCACTCCCACCTGACAATTATTACCTATGAGGTTAAATATCCATAATAATAAAATTAATAAAATAACGCCAGATTTAAGAATAAAATCTGGCGTTTATTATATGCGTTAACATTGTGAAAAAAAATCCAACTGTTACTTATCCTTTGCTTTTTTATCTTTAGCAGGCTGTTTATTCTCATCCCTTTCATTTTCTGCCTCTAGATCAACTTCATCCTCTTCTTCTTCTCTGTCTTGGCGTTCCAGAAGATTCTCATCATCTTTTATTTTTTTAAGAATGAGAAATATTATACTGTTCCCGCTATTAAAAATTGCAATAGGATAAGAAATAAGATATCCACCAACAAAAACAAGGAATACAGCCAATATCCAGGCAGATACATTCAATACTGCCGGTATTTCCAGAGAAATAAAAGTCCGGGAAAAGAAAAAGTAGGAAGCATAATCTCCCAAAAATGATTTTGACCATAAGATTGCTGGATACACCCAGTTTTGCAGCAAGTATGATGCTCGATAGGAGAGATCGACAAACTTATCTCCCATACCCCATATAAGGATCATATTCATCATTTTCCAGGCCTGTTTGAAAAACAGGGATAAAAATAAAAATCCCACTATAGAAACAGCACCCAATAAAACTTCATAGGTAATCAGACGCCAGGGTTGGCTGTACATAGTGGAAAAACTCTGAAAAATCCCTTCAAAAGCATCATCATCAGTGGTTGCTAAAATTGGAGGAGTCAGTAAAAATGATACCCCAAATCCTAGGATAATAAAAACAATAAAAACAGAAGCAGCAAACCATATAGGGGTAAATACTGTAATTCCTAATTCCCCCACATATGGAATTTTCCCCAATAACCCAATTACTACTCCACCTAAACCGGTAAAAAAAGCAATCGCGCCTATGGATAAAGGAGTGGCAATAATAGATCCCACTTTTGAAAAGCTGAATTTAAATGAATCTTTCCAGGTATAAAATGTATACCCCTTTAGATTCATATAAACAGCTCGAGCAACCGCACTACTGGTAATCATCCAAAAAAGAACAAAAATGAATATTCCCAATCCAAAAAGGGTATATCCATACCAGGAGAGTTGAAAGTTACCAATATGAGGTAAAAGACCATACCGCAACCATATTGTGGTAAACTGGACTCCGGTAGTTAAAATGGCAATGTAGGTAAAAATCAAGTACCCCAGATAACCGATAAATAATCCTACGGACTGTATCCATAATCTTTGCAAGCTTAAAGCTAATCTGGCAGCTCTAAAAATATCTCGAAAATCGTATCTAAGCTTAACCATTGTGGATGCCTCCTCAATAATTTTTTACTTCATAGGCAGAATCTTGTACATTCCGGTTCCACAATTCTTACATTTACCTTTCATTGCTGGTCTTCCATTTTTCATAGTTACTTTCTGTGCATCTACCATTTCGGACTTTTTCTTGCACTTTACACAATAACCCATTTCAGCCATGACTTAACCCTCCATTTTTTTAATTATTGAATTTCTTATAAAATGAAAAATATTATGCTAAAAGTCAATAAAAAAATTTATTTTTTTCTTACCCAGAGAAAAATCACCTGAGCACATAAAAGGCCCAAACAATCAGCAATTATATCACTCAATGATGAAATTCTTCCAGGAACAAAACTTTGATGGAATTCATCCAAAACTGCATAGAGGGAACCAAGTATAAAAACTATAAAAAATCTATTAGGTTTCTGTGTTTTTATACTATTAAATGACCTCTGTAAAAAAAATCCAAATATCCCGAATTCAATGAAATGATAAAACGTATCCTTGAAGTTCAAACCAATATCCGGGATGGTTAATTTCGGAATTGAGGACAATACAAATATTAACACCGCCATAAAAATAGTGGGACCATGCCGCCAAATAAATTTCTTCATCTTATAGTTCTTTGGATAATACCTAGTAGGAAAAAATCTCCCTTACAGGCAAAATGCATAAGAAAATAATGAATTCTTACTTCTTTTGCAAAAATTTTTAGAAGTTTAAAAATTAAAAAAGAGAATACGAGGGGGAAAAAGTAGGGAAGCATGGAAAGTTGGAATGGTGGAATAATGGAATAAAGTTAGGTTTAGGTTTTTCGTATTTCTTTTTATCTTTTGTCTTTTGTCTTTTGTCTTGTTAATACACTCAAAGTTACAAAAATCCCTTGATAATTTTCTCCAATGTATTTATTTTATTAATCACCAGATAAAATAAATGCATTTTCATGAAAACAAGAGACATAATACATGTAGACATGGATGCTTTTTTTGCTTCCATTGAGCAGAGGGATAATCCCGGTTTGCAAGGAAAACCAGTAATCGTGGGTGCTGATCCCAGACAAGGTAAAGGAAGAGGGGTTGTTTCAGCTGCCTCCTATGAAGCACGGAAGTTCGGTATCACCTCTGCTTTGCCCATTTCCCAGGCATACAGATTATGCCCCCAGGGTTGCTTTGTTCCTGTGCACGGCAAACGATATGCAGAGGTAAGTCGTAAAATAATGGCCATTTTCAGAGAATATACTCCTCTGGTGGAACCCATCAGTCTAGACGAAGCTTTTCTGGATGTGACCGGAACCGGCAGACTAAAGGGCGAGGCGGTAACTATTGGCAGAGAAATAAAATTCCGGCTTAAATCAGAAGAAAAACTCACTGCTTCCGTGGGCATCGCCCCTAATAAACTTATTGCTAAGATTGCCTCCGATCTGGAAAAGCCAGATGGATTTGTAGTGGTTAAACCGGAGGGTGTAAAGGAATTTCTCTCCCCCCTATCCATTCGGCGTCTTTGGGGAATCGGAAACAAAACCGAAAAAAAATTGAAGCACCTGGGAATTAAGACCATAGGAGATTTTGCCAGCTTAACCGAACCAGAAGTAGAAGCTATTTTTGGAAATAATGGTATCGATTTATGGAGATATTCCCATGGTCTTGATTCAAGAAAAGTTGTGATTAGAAGTATGGCAAAATCTGTAAGTAATGAAATAACCTTTTTAGAAGATCAGACAGATTCAGAAATAATACATACTACCTTATTAAAACTCTCAGAAAAAGTCGGATATCGTCTTCGCAGGAACCAATACTTTGGAAAAACAATTTTTTTAAAACTCAGGTTCTCTGATTTTACTACCCTGGTAAGACATTCCACTCTGTCCGAACCAATGAATTTAAGTGAAATTATTTTTAGGGAAGTAAAAATGCTTTATAAAAAATTGGATATTATCGGCCAACCCATCCGATTATTGGGAGTAGGTGTCACTCAGTTATGTCCGGATAATAAACATCAGTTATCTCTTTTTAATATTGAGGAACAAAGACGTCAAAAAGCTGCGGAAGCAGTAGATCGTATAAAAAAAAAATTTGGAGATCATAGCATTGGACGGGGTTTGCTATAGCTACAAATGATCCAAGTACTTACAGTTAAGGTGGAAAAAGGAGTAAAACTTTGATCTATAAAATTAAATCCTTCCAAAAGGATTATAAACCAATTTATTTCTTGATTATCTATTTGATCTATCTGGTGGGTATTACTCTGCGTCCTTTCGAATTTTCAGTGCTGCGCTATAAAACTTATATTTCCTATTCTTTTACCAAAATTCTCGCTTTAATGTTGCAGTTAAAAATAAGTGATTTTTTCCTGAATATAATCCTGTTTATTCCTCTGGGTATTTTACTTTTTTTTCTTCTTGAACAGCATATTCAGAATAGGAAAACTAAAATTTTTCTCATCCTTATAATAAGTTTATTACTCAGCAGCAGTATCGAATTCATACAGATGTTCACTGATCGTTTTACCTCATTATGGGATGTAATCTCCAATATGACAGGGGCCTTGACTGGTTTTACGCTTACAAATAAAGTAATTCTCAGGCACAAAATAAAGACAGCCATTTTCAGATTTGGGGAAAAGCGGATTTTCCGCTTATCCTTGCTGTTTATATATATTCTTTTTTTATTAATCCTTCTCTTATATCCCTATCATATCAATACTCTGTACAACTGGGATACAACTTACCCCCTTTTATTGGGGAATGAAGCAACCCTTAATCGTCACTGGGAAGGAAAAATTTTTACAGTTGCCCTTTATAATCAAAGACTTTCTGCCGAGGAAATAAATAAATTATTTAAAAAAGGGTATAAAAATGATTCCCCTAGGTTAGGAAAAGAACCTAACCTCATTCTATTGTATAATTTTAAGGAAAACTCGGGCAGCATTATTCATGATGTGACTAATACCAAAAAACCGCTTAATTTAAAGTCAGTTAATACTAAATGGATTTATAGTCAAGGTATCAGTATTGATAGTACATCCTGGATAAAGAGTTTGGGAAGTACTAAAGATATTGTTGATCTACTAAAATCTACCTCCGAAATGAGTATTGAAATCTGGTGTAGAACCCTGGATCTGAATAAGACCGGACCTGCACGTATAATCTCCCTTTCCATTTCCCCGGATAAAAGAAATTTTACCCTGGCTCAAAATAAAAAAGATATTCATTTTCGGGTCAGGACTCCGGTAACTGGAATCAATGGATCCAGGATTAATCTGATTGCACCAGACATAATAAAAGATAAAAAAATACATCATATTATTGCTGTTTTTGACCATGGTTTAGAAAGAGTTTTCCTGGATGGAAAACCAGCCCCGGGTTTAATACGTGCAGATATAGATTATCTGCCCTTTTTATGGGGATTAGGAAAAACACATTTTTCAATAATCTATTTTTGTCTTTTATTCTTTCTCCCTCTTGGTTTTTTATTATATTATAGTATATCAAAACATTATCTTTTAATAAGCTTAGTGATTGTGATCATGATTATAAGCTGTAGCCAATATTTTTATTATAGTATGACTGGTCAACCTTTTGGGCTTATATTGTATTTATATGGCGTGATATTCTCACTTATGGGAGGATTACCTAGATTTATATTTTAAATAAGGTTTATTTTATTATATTAAAAACTAAGCCTACCTGATAAAAATTACCTATTACAGTAGGAAAAATTTACTCTATCGTGAAAAAAATATCAATTTTTTATATCATTACCTTACATTTTAAAGGTAAAGAAAAAAGTGTCTAATATATTGAAAATCAAGAGAATACAAAAAAATATCTCTAAAAAACAATATACTATAAATAAAGAAAATTTTTGAATATATACTTAATTCCTTAAAAACTAATAATTTAATCTTAACATTTTTCCCTTATCACATTTTGCTTTATTTATAAACTTTTTTAGACTACCAAAATAAAAACATAAAAATTCTTTGGTATATTTATTGCTAAATATCAATTTGTATAAGATATTACAGTAAAAATTAATTATTAACCATTTAAAAAATAAGGAATGAACTGCAATATAACAAATATGGATATTTTCCAATACTATAAAGACATGCAGAAGGATAATATTGTTCTATTTTTAAACGGATTTTTTGATCAAAATATGCTGGTAAGTTATATAGAGCTTATCAAAGAAAAATTAACAGAAAACTATATCCGTCTTGATGCAATAAAAAAAATCTTATTTATTATAATTGAATTCTCTCAAAATATAATGAGATATTCAATGGAAAGATTAAATAAAAAAAGTGAAAAAGTAAAAGTTGGCAAGGGAATAGTAATAATCAGTGAGACTAAGGGAAGCATTGTATTAACAGCAAGTAATGTGATCAAAAACAGAAATATAAGATTTTTAAAACAATTATGTGATACAATAAACACCACGGATAAAATGGGACTAAAACAATTTTATAAGAATAATTTAAATAATAACTATAATAAAAATAGATATAATGCAAACATTGGATTAATACATATTGTAAGGAAAACAGAGTATCCTCTGGTCTATTTCATAAACAAAATAAATGATGAAAATTCTCTTTTTACTGTTTCTGTAACCGTTGATAAAGGTGAGAAGGGAAATTATTTCAAATTTTAATTAAAAGGCTGGAAGTAATCGATTTTTGGACATAAGCGGAGGTAAAATGAAAAATTTAGAAATTCAGAAAACAAAATATACTTTAGCAGTGAATTTTGATGTTTCCAAAGGAATCTTGAAAATGAACGGATCGTCCTATCCGGAAAATGCTTTAGAATTTTTTACACCAATTTTTGATTACATAGAGCAATATATTATCGAGTATAACAAGAAACTACTGTTAGAATTAAATATTGATTATCTGAATACCAGTTCCACCAAATGTATATTAGATATTTTTGAAATTCTTGAAGATTACATTACAGCCGGAGGTTCAGTGCATATTAAATGGTTTCATAGAAAAGGAGATGAAGATATTTTAGAGACAGGTAAAGAATTAGCCGAAGATTATAATATTCCTATAGATTTCATTTCTTATGAACAAAAATAATAATAAATATCAATATCAAAATTTATTCTATAGTAAATACATTTAAGAGGTTTTTCATGAATAACCTAAATTTATATCAAGAATTTCAATATGGACAAAACGAAAACATTATTTTCGAGTTAAAAGGACTAATCTCGCAGGATATTTTAGTTGGATTTGTAGAATTAATAAAAGATAAAATATTTTTTAAATCTCAAAAAAACCTAATAACCAGAAAAATTTTTTCGATATTTATTGAGTTATTTCAGAATATTGTCAAACATTCTGCTTGTGAAATTAATCAATTTTATAAAAAAGAAGGAATAGGAGATGGTATTATTATATTGAAATCGAATGGAAAACATTATACTATTTCATCTGGAAATTATATAAAGAAAGAAAACATAGCAAAACTTACTTATATAATTGATAAAATTAATTCTCTGGACAAACAAGAATTAAAAAAATTCTATAAAGAATGCCTAAAGAAGAACCGAACTCGGAATAATAATAATTCTGGAGTTGGTTTAATTGATATTGCCAGGAAATCAGAAAATTCCATTGAATATAATATAATATCTGTTAGCAAAGCTTTATCATTTTGTGAAATACATATTAAAATCAATAAATAAGCTAATGAAAAAGAAATCTAAAAAAAATTTGGACAATTCTCAAATTTATGAAAAAGAATATAGTATACTGAATAATTCCCAGGAAATTGGTACTAAAGAAAATATTAATAAAAATGAACTTATACAGGAATATACTTATCTAAACAATCAATATGAAAAATTACTAAAAAAAATAATGAGATTAACCAGCATAAGTGATTCAAATCAAAAAAAACTTCTTATAGCCAATGAAGAGATAAAAAAACAAAAAGAAAAATCTGAAACTATTAATAATAAACTTAAGATCGAGATTGATAAACGTAAATTGCTTTATAAATTAGCCCACAAACGGGCAACCCAAACTACCTTACTATATAAAATTGGCCAGCGCATGAGTAGTAAATTGGAAATGAATGAAGTTTTAGAAGAAATAGTAAATGCAATCCATGATTCTTTTCTTTATTACTGTGTTAAATTATTTCTTTATGATAAAAAGAAAAAATACTTAATTCGTAAAGCAATAATTGGTGGTCACAAACAGACTGATTCTAAAACAATATTGGTTACTGAAGATGATGGGATAATTGTTAAGACTGCTAAAACCAAAATTACTCAATTAGTTAATAATGTCAATAAAAGTAAAAATTATAAATCCCAATATAAAGGAAAAATAAAATCCGAGTGTGCCATACCTATTAAAAGTGATGATGAAATTATTGGAATTCTTGATATTCAAAGTGATAGATATAACACTTTTGATCCCACCAGTGTAAAATCACTGGAAATACTCAGTACTCACATTACCATAGCAATTGAGAATGCTCGGCTATATGATGAATTACAAAAAGCTAAAAA
>CAZKMO010000078.1:0-15324 GCA_964554015.1 uncultured bacterium | reverse complement strand
AAAAGGAGTTTAAAAAATGAAAAAAATAGTAAATATTCTTACCATTATTACATTAGTATTGATGACTGGTTATTTATGTGCCCAAGAAGTAACCATCAGTGGTTCAGTTATGGATGCGAATACTGCCGAACCACTTGAATATGCTAATGTAGCTGTAAAAGGTAAAATGGCAGGAGCTGCTACTGATGCCAAAGGAGAATTTTCCTTTAAATTTGATTTGGTTGAAGAGATTACCTTAGTAGTATCTTATATGGGATATGAAACCCAGGATTTCACCTTGCAACCCGGTGATAACACGGAAGATCTCTTGTTCGAAATGAAACCTGATGTGTTTCAGGGAGAGACAGTAGTAGTAACCGGAGTTGCTTCCAAACGATCTCGATCCCGTTCTGAGGTTGCTGTTGCCCGGGTGAATGCGGATGAGTTGACAGAAGTTCAATCCTACCGGGATGTTTCCAACCTGTTAAATGGTAAAGTTGCCGGTGTGCAGGTAAGGAAAGTTTCCGGAAATGTGGGTGGCGGTATCAGGTTTGATATGAGAGCTAACCCGGGATTAAATGGCGAAGGACAACCTCTGGTGGTGGTGGATGGAGTGCAGATAAATAGCAGTGCCGTAGTAGGATGGGATGTGGGTGGACAGGATGAATCCATGCTTGCTGATCTGAATCCGGATGACATCCAAAATATTGAAGTATTGAAGGGACCGGCGGCAACTGCTTCTTATGGAACCAATGGTTCCAATGGTGTGGTTATTATAACCACCAAAAGAGGACAGGGAGCAGGTGGTGGAATGAAGCCGTTTTCAGTAAATTATAAGACAGTCTTTGGATACAATACCCAATCTTATAAGTATACAAAGGATGACTTTGCCTCTTATAAGGATTGTAATAATGTATTCCGAGATGGTGCTATTAAGCAGCATATTTTAAGCGTTTCCGGAGGTAGCGGGAATATGCGGTATTATGTAGGAATTGATAAAAGAGATGAGGAAGGGCTGCTGCAGAATAATGTATTTAATCGTACTGCGGTTCGTACTAATGTCGATATCTTCCCCAATGAAAAAATTACGGTAAGAGCCAGTGCCAGTTATGCCGAAAGTGAAACCGCACGTCCGGATAATGACAA
Source organism: uncultured bacterium (assembly GCA_964554015.1). Lineage (GTDB taxonomy): Bacteria > Zhuqueibacterota > QNDG01 > QNDG01 > CAYUAG01 > CAYUAG01. The sequence continues at coordinate 14,199 of CAZKMO010000078.1, read as the reverse complement.
TGATATCTATGGTTATCTGGGAAACACCATGCTTCTTCCTGTTTCCTATCTCTTTACTGACAGTGCTGCAGTATGGAACCTAAAGTCAGATATGGCCCGAAACAGGTTCATCGGCTCGGTTCAGGTTGACTATTCCCCTATTAAAAATCTTAATTTCAATGCCACTCTTGGTCTTGATGAAAACGATATCCGGGATGACAGAATGTATCCTTACGGATATTACTATTCTTTTCCCGGAGATACGGGTGCACGTTACTTATGGACTCGGACATCTAGACAGATGAATGGTAATTATAGTTTATCTTATAACTATTTCCCCCTGCAAGGATTGGAAATAACCTCCTCTGTTGGTGGTACCTTTGTGGAAAGAAAGCAAAGGCACTTTGATTTCGGAAAAAAGGATTTTGAAACCGGCTTGATCTACAATATCGGAGCAGCTAGTACCTTTGATGGAGGCGACGAGACCAAAACTCATAGAAGAACAGCCTCCGTACTAACCACTCACCAGTTTTCCTATTTAGATCAGTATTTTGCTACCTTTGTGTTAAGAAATGAATATGCCAGCTCCATTGGAAAGGAAGCACCCAGCATTTTCTATCCCAATGTAACCTTTGCGGTTCGTCTGGATAAATATGATTTCTTTCCCGATTTTTTTGACATGATGAAACTGAGAGCTGGCTATGGAGAGAGCGGACAGCTTCCTGGTGGTGCAGCTTCTGTTCCCCTTCTCTGGGAAGCAGAAAAGTCAGGTATGGGAATAGGAGCAGTACTCTCCTTTATAGGAAATGACGAAATAGAACCGGAAAGAATTAAAGAATTAGAAGTTGGTTTTGATACCGAATTTATGGATAATTATGCCGTGGAATTTACCTACTATAATCAAAGGGCGGAAAATTCTATTATTGAGATGGATTTAGCTCCCTCCACCGGTAAAACTGCCAGCGGTGTTCCCTTTAATGTGGGTGAAGCCAAAGGCTGGGGTTTAGAATTATTATTACGGGGTCGTCCTCTCAGCATGAGAAACTTTGTTCTAGATTTTACTCTTACCCACTCTTATCAGGACAACGAAGTAGTAGATATAGGTGATGCTCCGCCTCTGTACAGTGGTTTTGATGTTAATGTCATAAAACCCGGTTTACCTAAATATGCTTACTATGTCTGGGAAGTAAAGGGAGCTCTTTTTGATGCAGACGGAGCTTATGCCGGAGTTGATTACGGCGATAAAGCCTATGCCGGAACCCCAATTCCTAATCATACAGGTTCTTTTAGCCTGGATATGAGAATTCTCAGAAACATTAATGCCAGAGTATTATGTGATTGGGCCCTGGGACAATCGATGTATAATCTGACCAGCGGATTTCAGGCTTTAATGGGAAATAATCCGGAACGGAATGATCTGGCAGAACAACTTTCTGAATTAACCCCCGGAACCGATGAATATACTAGAGTCGCTAATGCCTATGCCAAAACCGATGGTAATTTTGATTGGAACTATATTGAGAAATCCGATTATTTCAAAGTGCGTGAAGTAAGTCTCAGTTATAATTTAACCAGTTTGATTCCCAAAGCATTTGGCAGTAATCTGGTGTCCAATCTTGTTTTAGGGGTATCCGGAACCAATCTCTTTACTTACACTGAGTATTCTGGTGCTGATCCTGAAGTTAATTTTAGCGGTTCCGAGGGTCTGGATAGATCTAATGATTTTCTTACTTTACAGCATCCTACCACCTATAATGTGTGGTTAAGAATTGGTTTATAAAATAAGAGGAGGTTTTTACAATGAAAAAGCAGTCGATTATATTAATTTTATTGCTTTCTTTCCTTGTATTTAATACAGCTTGTGATAAATTTGCCACCGATATCGATCCTTCAATAAGTCAAGTTGAAGATGATCGACTTACAAGTGAAGATCAAATACAATTTGTTATAAATGGAGTGCATACCAGGTTTACAGATGCACTTGACGTTAATACACTTCTTTCCGATATTTTGTCTGATGAACTTATATTTGATGAGAGAGTTCCCAATGCAACCTTTCCCCAGTTTAGAGAAATTGATACGGGAGATATACTCCGTACCAATAACTCCATAGATGGTTGTTTTGATTTATTGGGTGAGCTAAGATTTTTTGCCGATAATCTCATAGAACGGATTGGTAACATTAATTTTTCCGATGAAGACCTGGAAGCAGAAGCTTATTACTATGGTTATTTCTACGGCGGAGTTGCCCGCATGTTCTATGCAGCCTACTTTGGGTTGGATGAAACTACTCCTGGTGGAGTAATCGATGCCGGCCCCTTTATTCCAGCTGCTGAAATGTATGACAAAGCTGCAGAAAAATTTGCCGAAGCACTTGATTATGCCGATGCTTATCAGACCAAAGTTGTCAATACCCTGCTGGCCCGTATGGATCTTTATCAAAGTGATTATACCAGTGCTGCTGCTTATGCTGCTGATGGCTTAATGGAAGGAGATGCTCCTTATCAGGCCAAGTATGACATTGAAGATGCCAACTATTGGTGGACCCAGGGGGGCCGGGGAAGATCCCAGGTAGTGCTCGATTTCAGATTCAAGGATTATGTGGATGAAGATCCTGCCGAAGCCGCCAGAGTATTACTTGATCCCATATTGGGTAGCGATAGTACCACTTTTTACAGACAGGGTAAATATCTCAAAGAGACTTCTCCCTTTGATTTTGTATCCTGGAACGAAAATTATTTGATGTTAGCTGAGTGTGCTTTAAAGGGAGCAACGACTGACCAGACAGCCTTGGATTATGTGAATGCAGTACGGTCTTCACATGGACTTGATGATCTGGATGAAGTTGATATGGATGTGCTTATGGAAGAAAGAGACAAAGAATTGATGTGCACCGGTACTCGAGCCCCTGATCAGCTTCGCTGGGACATTTGGCATCTGAAAGCCGGGCTATGGCAGTATCTCTGCATTCCGGAGTCAGAATTTAATGCTAATCCGAATTTAACTTTATAAGTTATTTTTTCCAGCTACTATGATTAAAAAGTCAGCCTCATACCTGAGGCTGACTTTTTTTATGTTTTAAGAATTATTTATTTTATAATTATATTTTTTTATGGGGGAGTAATTTAAACTATTATTTTAGCAAAATAATAGTTTTTCACATAATAATTAATGATATAGTAAAAAATAAAGACGGGAAATAAAAAACCTGCAATCCCCAACTTTTACTATGGAAGAACTCGATCAGACAGGGTGGGTACCCTCCTACACGCTTTTTGTGTCTCTACGATAATTAGAGCTTGCAATCCACGCTAGAGCCGAGTTCCCTATTTATAAGTGTTAGCTCTTCATAGTTTCCAGCTGAGGCTGCAGGTTTATTTTATGTTCAGATATAATTTGATGAATTATTTTAACAAAGTCAAGAGAAAAATTTTTGTTAAAAAATAGTTGATTTTTATGTATAAATTAAGTAAGCTATTAAAACATGAAAAACATGAAGTTATTCAGTTTTAAGGTTCTGGGTTCAGGGTTCGCAATTAAGGAAGATTAAAAAATTGAGAATGCCGTATTAATAACTCTAACCCTTGAACTCAAAACCTAGAACTGTAATCATAAAATAATCCGCAATGAGGTATATATAATGGTAAAAAAATGTAACATAATTTTTCTAGGGATTATATTGCTGAGTAGTTCCTTGTTTGCTTCTCAAGTGGAAGTAATAACCATTCAAGGTCCTATCACACCGGTTGTTTTAAAATATATAAGAGATAGTATTGATCATGCCGAAAAAAGTCAAGCTGAATGTTTAATCATTCAGATGGATACTCCGGGTGGATTGATGGAATCAACCTTTTCCATTGATAAGAAAATAATTAGCGCCCGAGTTCCGGTAGTAGTGTATATTTCCCCCAGCGGGGGGAGAGCAGCCTCAGCCGGTGTCTATATTACCTATGCTTCCCATATTGCAGCCATGGCTCCCAGTACCAATATTGGATCTGCTCATCCGGTGACTATGCAGGGCGGATCCGATACTTCTCAGGTTATGATGGAAAAAGTAACCAATGATGCTATTGCCCACATTAAAGGATTGGCAGAAAGACAGGGGAGAAATGTTGAGTGGGCTATTCAGGCTGTGGAAAAGAGTGTATCCATTACTGCCACTGAAGCTCTACAAAAAGGAGTAGTTGATATCATTGCCGATGATATGGAAGATTTAATCAATCAACTGGAGGGAAGAAAAGTTAATTTAGCTAAGGGGGAAATCGTTTTATCAGTCAAAAATTCTGAAATAGTTTCCTATCCCATGAGCTGGCAGTATAAGATATTGGATAAAATAGCCAATCCCAATATTGCCTATCTTTTAATGTTGGCAGGGATTATGGGTATTTTTTTTGAATTGCAGAATCCTGGTGCCTTGTTTCCGGGAATTTTAGGGGGTATATCCTTGATTCTTGCTTTTTTTGCCATGCAGGTTCTGCCCATTAATGCAGCTGGTATTCTATTGATTATTTTGGCTATCATATTTTTCATCCTGGAAATAAAAATACCCAGTTACGGTTTATTAACCATAGGAGGAATTGTATCCATGATTTTAGGTTCTTTAATGCTTTTTAAATCCCCAGATATCAATGTTTCTCTCTGGATAATTATTCCCAGTGTCTTGTTTATAGCCTTGTTTTTTCTTTTTGCCGTAAGTATGGGGTTGCATGCCCAGCGGCGAAAAGCGGTAACTGGAGCCAAAGGTATTATTGGTGAGAAAGGAATCGTAGTAAAAATGTTGAATCCTGAGGGTCAAGTCGAAGTGCATGGGGAGATTTGGAAAGCCGAAAGTGAGGAAAAACTAAAAAAGGGAGTTAAAGTGGAAGTGACTGGAATAGATGGTTTAATAATCAAGGTACGTCGATTAAAAAATGAATAAAAGGAGGTTACCATGACTGGAGGAATTGTTGTATTAATAATTTTTGCAGTTTTTATATTAGCAAGTGCAATACGAGTTTTAAAAGAGTATGAACGGGGAGTGATTTTCAGATTAGGTCGAATGATTGGGGCTAAAGGTCCTGGTCTCATCTTACTCATACCTATTGTGGATAAAATGGTTAAAGTAAGTTTAAGAACCGTTGCCATGGATGTTCCTCCTCAGGATGTTATCACTAAGGATAATGTATCGGTTCAAGTGAATGCGGTGTTATATTTCCGAGTCATGCAGGCAGAGAAAGCCATAGTTGAAGTGCAGGATTATTTGTATGCCACCTCTCAGCTGGCTCAAACCACCCTGAGATCTGTGTTGGGCCAATTCGATCTGGATGGTATTCTGTCTGAAAGAGATAAGGTTAATGCTGATCTTCAACAGATTATTGATAAACATACCGATCCCTGGGGTATAAAAGTATCTCTGGTAGAGGTGAAGCATATTGATCTTCCCGAAGCCATGAAACGTGCAATTGCCCGCCAGGCGGAAGCGGAAAGAGAAAGAAGAGCCAAGGTGATTCATGCTAAAGGTGAATTGCAGGCTGCTGATCATCTTTCCCAGGCAGCACAAAAATTACAGAAGGAGCCCGCTTCTATACAATTGAGATTTTTACAGACTTTGGTTGAGGTTGCCTCTGAAAATAATTCTACCACGATTTTTCCGGTTCCCATAGATTTGTTGCAAAAATATATGGAATCTAAGAAATAGGTTGATTAAAGGGGAAAAACCGCTATAATATAGGTAAAGGAGAATTATTTATGAAAATAGAGTGGCGCCGCTTACGGTCAGGAGCTGGATGGGGATTCTTTTATGGAATTATAACCTGGCTTTTAGCCACCGGAATAACCAATGATTATTCCAATGGTGCGGTATGGTCCATAATTCTCTCCCGAACCTTGATGGGAGCACTTATTGTACTGATTTCCTTTGATCTTGTCTGGTGGATAAGAGCAGGAATAATTGGATTGGGTTTTAATATTATTATGGGTGCTGTAATTGCATTTCTTGGTTATGGGTGGAATCCCTGGTTCTGGCCCCTGGTTATTTCCGGGATTGTTTTTGCCATACTTACTGAATTTGCCTTAAGGAAAAAATATGATGCTTTATCCCCCCGAGAAAATAAAAATCAAGAAGAAACCTGAGGCAGTCAGAGGGGATATGGCATTTAGCGTAAAACCTGTTCAGACAAAAAAGGATTTAAAAAGATTCATAAAGATTCCTTATACTGTATATAAAAACGATCCCTTTTGGGTACCCCCGCTTTTATATGAAGAAAAGAGAAAATATACTGCAGATTCTAATCCCATGCTGGAACATTGCGATTATCAACATTTCATGCTTTATAAAAATGATAATCCGGTAGGAAGAATCAGTGGTTTTATTAATCATGTTGCCAATGAAAACTGGGGTGAAAAAAGAGGTTTGTTCGGTTCTTATGAATGTATAGATAATAAAGAAGGTGCTCAGCTTTTATTCCAGGCCGTTTATGATTGGTTAAAAAGCCAAGGAGCATCCCTTATGCAGGGGCCCTGGGGATTTTCTCAGGAATGCGGTTTATTAATTGATAATTTTAATTCCTCTCCTATGGTCATGTCTCCCTATAATCCTTCCTATTATCCAGATCAGTTTGAATTTTATGGGTTACACAAAGCAAAAGATGTGTTTGTCTATAAGATTGAAAATGGCAATTCTTATAATTTTCCTAAAAAATATGGACAGGTTGCCCACAACATAGCCAAAAGATATGGGGTCACTATCAGGTCTATAAATTTTGCGGATATGAAAAATGAGACAAAATTGTTAGTAAAGACCGCTAATGAATCGACCAAGGATAATTGGGGCTATATGGTTGTATCGGACCAAGAGGCAGATAGTCTGGCAGAATCGCTTAAAATGATTGTTGATCCGGATATTATTATGTTGGCAGAGATTAAGGGTAAACCCATAGGGTATATGATCGTGCTGCCGGATGTTAATGTCATTTTAAAGAAATTAAAGGGAAGGCTTTTCCCCCTGGGTTTATTCAAACTCAAGTTTGGGATAAAGAAGATTCGCGATTACAGAATATGGGGACTGGGTATGATTCCGGGGTATCGCCGAAAAGCTATTGATGTACTGTTTTATAATAGACTATACGATGTATTGGCCCCTAAAAATCCTTCTTGTGTTGAAGCAAACTATGTGCTGGAAGATAATATGAGCATGAATAACCCCATAAAAAAATTAGGTTTTAAGAAAGCAAATACCTATAGAGTTTATGAGAAATCTATACAGTAAACTTTAAGCATTTAAAAAATTTACGAATACGGATTAACGATCTGGAATTTCAGAAGTTATAAATAAAAAATTATTGATCGTTAATCATTATTCAAATAGATTTTCACATCGATAAATTTGATTTTTTTACCTTTGATTAATTTATACACTTTAATTTATTTTATTAGGCATATAGGAAAAAAATATGCTGACCGTTTATAAATCATCTGCCGGCTCAGGTAAAACCTATACTCTGGTTAAGGAATTTTTGCGGATCTGTCTTGAAAGTCCAACTTATTTTTCCAAAATTTTAGCTATAACATTTACTAATAAAGCGTCTGCTGAAATGAAGCAGAGAATTGTTGCTACTATTCATCAATTCTTAAATGAAGAAACTAATAATTTAATTGATGAACTGATTCAGGAACATACCCTAGATAAATCAAAGGTTAAAAAAAATTGTAAACTACTTGGTGATCTTATTTTGCATTCCTATTCAGATTTCAGTGTGATGACAATTGATAGTTTTATCAGCAGAATAGTGAGAACTTTTGCCTATGATCTTGATATGCCACTCAGGTTCGATGTCGAATTAGATACCGAGTATATGTTTAGTGAGATAATTGAAAATTTATTTGCAACGGCAGAAAAGGATAATTTTGTGGGTGATATACTCACCCAATTTGCACTTTCAAAAATTTACAGTTCTGGATCCTGGCATCTTGATCATGAATTAAAAAAAATCGGTAAGGTAACATTCAATGAAAAATATATTGAACCGGTCTTTACTATTGCTGTAGATCAATATGACGATATATTCTGGAAACAACTGATAATTGAGGTTGAAGAAGAGGTCAATAAGTTTAGAAAACATATAAATTCCCTGGCTGCGAAGGCTATGGCAATTATTGCGGGAAATGGATTGTCTGTTGAAGATTTTTTTCAGAAACAAAGTGGACCAGCCGGATTTTTGAATAATTATCAGTATGCTACTACACCGGAAGATTTTGAGATTAAGAAGAGATTAAGAGATGGTAAATGGGTAACAAAAAAGTGTGAACAGGAAAATTCGGAAAAATACGCCAGAATACAGAAAGCTCTTGAACAGGGAGTAGCCTCCTGTGCCCAGAAAATTATTGAATACATTGAAAATAATATAATCTTTTTTAATACTAATTATCTTGTACAAAAAAATATATATTCAGAAGCCTTAATTAAAAAATTTTTGGACCTAACCGCGGCATTTAAAAAAGAAACTCATAAAATTCCCTTACTTGATTTCAGCGTCAAAGTAGCAGAAATTATAAAAAAAGAATCAGTGCCCTTTCTTTATTGGAGACTCGGTGATACCTATAGTCATATCATGATCGATGAATTTCAGGACACCTCTTATCTTCAGTGGATAAATCTTTTACCTCTTTTAGAAGAATCTTTATCAACAAATAATTTTAATATGGTTGTTGGGGATGGAAAACAAGCAATCTATAGATGGCGAGCCGGGGATGTGAGGATAATTGAGCAAGAAATTAAAAGACATTTTAAGAAGAATGTACAGATAGAGGTTCTGGAAAATAATTATCGCAGCCCTAAAGAAATTGTGCATTTTAATAATAATTTTTTTTCAAAAGTAAAAGAAAAATTGGATATTGAGGATAATACGTTATTTAATGAAATTTATACTGAGGATTTTGTCCGGCAGAATCCTGTAGTTACCAGAAAAGGATATATTAAAATTGTTGCATTAGATTTTCAGGACCATAAAAGAAATAATAAGAATGAAATCAAGTTGCAAAAACTTGCCCAAGAGATTCAGAATATTTGTGATGAGCAGAAAGGATATAATTATGGAGACATGGCTGTACTGGTCAGAAAAAATAAAGAATGTGATCTGGTTGCCCAGTATTTAATGGAAAATGAAATCCCGGTAATGTCTCCGGATTCACTGATTCTAGAGACTTCTGCTGCTGTACGATTTGTGATAGCTGTTTTAAAGTACACTGCCCGGGAAGATCTGGTAGCTCTTTTTACCATGTGGATTTTTACAGGCAGGGTAGCTACAGAATTTCAAGATATAGATAGTCATGATCTGGATCTATCCAATATAGAAGGAATAATATCACCTGAATTTGCTGAAAAGAAAACGCAGCTTTATCATCTCCCAGTTTATGAAGCTATGGAAGAGATTATCAGAATTTTTGATTTATCCCCAAAAAATCCTGTCTTTCTTCAGGGTCTTCTGGAGGTAGTTTTTAATTATTCGGAAAAATTTAACACTGATATTCATAGTTTTCTGAAATGGTGGGAACAATACAGTGAATCCGAAAAAACCACTTTGCCTGTGGCAGAATACAAGAATGCAGTGAGGATATCTACCATTCATAAAGCCAAGGGGCTTGAATTCCCTATTGTATTTGTGCCTTTCAGCTGGAAAATTTTTGATACCTCTTCTGGTTTTAAGCAACATGTTATCTGGGTAAAGAGTGACCAGGTGGGGAAAAAGATCAAGGATTTTCCTTTCCTGGTCGATGTGCAAAAAGAAATGGAAAATTCCCTGTTTCGTGAGGATTATATAGAAGAGAAGAAGCTGAGTATACTCGACAGTATCAATCTGCTGTATGTGGCATTTACCAGAGCGCAGGATAGATTGTATATTTATTATGAAACTGGTAAGAATGCGAATATTAAAAACACCTCAGATTTAATTGAACAGAGTATAAGAGATATGGAATCGGAACAGCGTTCAGATGCTTGGATTAAAGGTGCTCCTGATGAAAAGATAAAATTTAAAGATAAAATTCATCCTGAGATACTCCAGAGTTTTCCCACTCATTCCTGGAGACATAAAATTACGGTCAGAAAACGGTCATCAGATCTATGGAAAATGGTGGATACAGAAAGAATCCGGAAAGTGGAGAAGGGGGTACTGATGCATACGATTTTATCGGAAATTAAAACTATTGATGATATAGATCAGGCAGTTGAAGATAAATACCGGCAAGGATATCTTTCTCAGCAGGAAATGAGGCAAATTCAAGAAGACTTGCATGCCTTAATGAAAATTGAATATTCCCGGGGAAGAGTTGGAGATTGGTTTCATCCCCATCTGAAGATAATGAATGAAAAATCAATAATTACTGAAGATCGTGAATTCAGGCCGGATAGAGTGATAATTGATCCAGAAAAAGTTATTATGGTTGAATATAAAACTGGTCAAAGAGAAAAAGAACATAAACTGCAATTGGAAGAGTACTGCTCACTTTTAGAAGAGATGGGATACAAAAACCTTGAAAAATATATTCTCTATCTACAAACCGGTTGTATTGAGGAGTTTTAGATGGAGTTTTTAGCCAAAGTTATGGATGAACTGGCCCGGCGTACAAACGATTTTAGTAATTATGTAATGGTAACTCCTAACCGGAGAGCTGGTTTATTTATCAAGAAGTATATCCAAGAGAATAAAAAGATACAAAAACCATGTTGGATACCGGAGCTCTATTCCATTAAAGATTTTATCAGTGTTGTCTCACGATTATATTTAATGGATAATTTTTCTCTGGTATTCAGACTCTATCCTGTATATACTGAAAGTTTTAAACATCCAAAGTCCTTTGATACCTTTTATCAATGGGGCAAGTTGGTTATTTCGGATTTCAATGAGATTGATCTTTATCTGGTGGATCAGGATTCATTATTTACTTCTCTGCAGCAGATTACCAGCCTGGACAAAGAGTTTGAGAGAGGTGGTACAGTTATTGATAATTTTATCCAATTCTCTGAGAATCTGCATCAGCTGTACACAAAATTTACTACGGATCTGCTTGCAGATAATCAGGCTTATTATGGATTGGCTTTGCGTAAAATAGTAGAAGAATTTACACTTTCCGGATTTGATACATGGGAAAAAGTAATATTTGCCGGATTCAATGTTCTTTCTACGGCGGAACAGGTTCTGATGGAAAAGTTAAAAGAAAACGGGAAAGCTGAGATTTTCTGGGATATTGACCGCTATTTTTATGATGATGAAAAACAGGAAGCTGGTTATTTTTTCAGAAAGAATTCTTTAATTAAGAATTCATCTCCAGTTACATGGATTACTGATGAACTTTTAACTTCAGCCAAAAATATAGAAATAATCGGAACTGCAGGTCGGGTAGCTCAGACTAAGGTGGCAGGTGAATATCTAGATAAAGAGATACAGGAAAAGGATCAAACAGCGGTTGTATTACCGGATGAATCACTCTTATTTCCTCTATTGAATTCTTTACCCGAGAACCTTCAACAAGTTAATGTTACCATGGGGTATCCGCTGAAAAATACCAGTCTCTATCATCTGTTACATTCAATTATAGAGTTGCAAAGTAATAAAGATACATCTGATAATAAATGTAATTATTTTTACCGGGATGTCAGTACTATTCTTCTTCATTCCTATATATTAACCATGGACAGAAAAACTGTATATAAGTTTTTAAATCAATGTTTAGAAGAAAATAGAGTATTGGTGCAGGATCAGGAGCTGAACATTTTTACAGAAAATATTAATTATATTTTCACTCCTGTTTTTTCTTTAAATGCTTTTATTGAATATTTTAGGAATATTTTAGAGAACATTGTCAACAGCATGAAAGAAAGAGAGGGATTTTCTTTTGAAATTGAGTACATATATAATTTTTATATCCAGCTTCAGAAAATTAATGAGACTATGGCAGAATTCAATATAGAGCTGGAATTATCAACATTCTGGAATCTTTTTAAAGGAGTAATTGAGTCCAGTTCTGTTCCATTTCTGGGAGAGCCTTTGCAGGGGCTCCAAATCATGGGGCTTCTGGAAACAAGAGCTTTGGATTTTAAAAATGTTTATATTCTTTCTGCTAATGAGGGAATACTTCCTGCTGTTAGAACCAGAAATAGTTTTATCCCTCATGATGTGAGAAAATATTATGGGATGGTTACTCATGAGCATGAAGATTCAATTTATGCTTACTATTTTTATCGTTTACTTAAGCAAGCAGAAAAAGTAAAAATTTTTTATAATACGGAAAGTAATGAGTTTGGCAAAGGGGAACGGAGCAGGTTTATCGAGCAATTACTGCGGGAATACAGAAGAAAAAACAGTAATGCTTCAGTTAAAGAGAAAATCGTCAATATTCAGACAGCATACAAACATCCTGAAACCTTAACCATAAAAAAAGATGTTAAAATTATCGAACATTTGTTCGCCATGGAGTATTCTCCTACCAGATTACAAACATATGTTGACTGTTCCTTGAAATTTTATTTGAAATATATTCTAAGACTTGATCAGCCGGAAGAAGTGATAGAATCTGCAGAAGCTCGAGAATTTGGGGTTGTAATTCATAGAATTCTGGAAAGATTATATCAGCCTTTTCTTGGTAGTATAATATCAAGGGAAGGTATAGAAAAATTGAATGGACAGTATGAAGGAATATGTGAACAAGCATATCAGGAAGTAATGGGAAATGTAGATATATATAGAGGTAGAAATTTTATATATTGCAGTATAATAAAAACCTTAATTAAAAATTATGTGAATAATGAAATAAGTGGCAAGACTATCATTGGAAATGAAGTAACGGTGAGAAGAAATCTGAAGGTAGAAAATAAGGAAGTATTATTATTCGGGAAAATTGATCGCCTGGAGAAACATTCAGAGTTTACAGATATAATTGATTTTAAAACAGGAGATACTAAATCTCTTCAGTTTACATTCCAGAATGAGTACAATAGGGAAAATTTAATCGAAATTCTTCAAAAAAAGGAACAGGTCCTTCAGCTTATCTTTTACTATTATTTAATTACAGGAACAGGATATATCACTAAGGATACACCGTGCAGGATAGGAATATATAGTTTCAGAAATCAGCAGAAGAAAAAGAATCCTCAGTATTTAAAAAATAAAAATAATGATATTTTTCATTTCAGGGGCACAGCAGAGGTGGGAAAGTCAGCTGTGGTTTTAAAACATATTTTAGCCGATATTTTTAATAGAGAAAAATCCTTCCAGCAGACTAAAGATAGATCTAAATGTGACTTTTGTCCCTATAAAAATGTATGCGGACGCTGATATCGGTTGGGAGCGACAACTATTTATTTAGCTTTACCCAATAAAAAACCCGGGCTTTATATTAAGTCCGGGTTTTTTATTAGTATTCATAAATACTTAAAGATTTATCTGAACTCCGGTTGTAATAACGAAAGCATTAAATACATATTTTCCGGCATAATTTTCAGCTACTCCTGTGGTAGTATCAAATTCATATGAGTCGACTGTTTTATCGGCAAATATTACATATTCACCGGCAAGATTGAGACTGAATTTTCCAATATTGTATCCGAATCCACCTGTTATAACACTACGACGGTTGGGATCAGGAATTGTGGGGGACATGGTTTCATCCGGAACAGGTGAGTCAACAGTATAGAATCCTCCGCGTAAGGCAAATTGGGGTGAAAATTGATATTCAACTCCTCCACCTATCTCTATAGTATTTTTCCAGTCCTGTCTTAATTCAATATTGTCACCATCTTCAACTTCAACTTCAATTACATCCCAGGCTGACCATTGGGTCCAGGAAGCATCTGCAACCAAAGTCAGTTTGTCGGTTGCTTTATAAGCAATACCTGCACCAGCAGTTATGGGTAAGGGAAGATTAGCTGTAACATCAGTTTTTTCTGAGATATTCATTCCACTGAATAATACAAGCAAACTCTGTTTGGTTGTGGTACCAACCGGATCAGCTGGGCTGATAAAAGCAGAATCCGGAACTAAGGAGAGAACACCGTATTTGGTTTCATCGCCATGCATAATCATTATTTGTTTATTATCGCCAGAGAGTTTTAGATCGGTATTGTAACGTAGAGAAGCTCCAAATGAGAGTTTATCACTTGCTTGATAATGAACTCCCAAATTAATTCCATAGGCTGATCCTGATCCGGACAGGTTGTTTTCAATTACGAGTCTGTACTGATTGGAA
>CAZKMO010000077.1:0-15333 GCA_964554015.1 uncultured bacterium | reverse complement strand
TTCTTTGTATTCCCCGGCCAGGGAACCGCTGCCTATCTGGGGGCCGATATTTTCCGCAGGGCCGATTTTTTTTATATTCCACTCTCCTTTAACTTGATCATCCTGTAATTTTAATAATATCCAGCCTTGCGCCACAACAATCCCGGAAGAGTCGAAAGCAGTATAATCAAAAAATTCTCCTTTTTCAGGAGATAGAATTGATTTAAATTGATTACAGCCCATAAAAAAAATCAAAATCAGAAAGCAGGAGAAAATCAATCCTAATTTGATGTATTTTTGCTGTGATGGATTCATTTGCTAACTCCTTAACTTATTTGCTAATAAATCAATAAATTATGCTTTTTATAATCTATACGTGAATTTTAGTGAAAATGTGGCAGGTAATAATAAAAAATTTCAACTTTCACTTCCCAATTTAAACGTGGGAAGAAGGAGTAATCAAACAACTCTTCCTTAAAAAAGGAGTACATCTTTAGGTTACCCAAACCTTTCAGGTTTTGAAAACCTGTATGGTTTAAACTCTCATTATAAATTTTATTATTATAAAAAGAGAGTACTATAGGGCATTCATATATTATTTCGTTTTTTCAATTCGTACCCGGGGTAGACAATCGGGATATTGCTTTTGCAGAAAATCAATGAGTTTTTCTCTGACAAAACAACGTAAATCCCACAACTCAGGAGAGCTGGCAGCACTTACCAGAGCCCGCATTTCAATCGTCTTTTCCGTCATATTGGTTACTTGCAATTTAACTACATGTCCATCCCATAAAGGAGTCAGACTTACAATATTTTTCAGTTCTTCTCTCACTTTTTCAATTGGTAGGGAATAATCCGTATAAATAAATACCGAACCGAGTAAATCTGATGTACGACGGGTCCAGTTCTGAAATGCATTCTCAATAAAATAAGTGATAGGAAGGACAAGCCGTCGTTTATCCCATAACCTTACTACTACATAGGTTAAAGTAATTTCCTCAATCCAGCCCCATTCATCTTCCACAACAACAACATCATCAATACGAATTGGCTGAGTTATGGCTATCTGAATACCCGCAATAAGATTGGAAAGACTTCGCTGGGCGGCAAATCCAATAATGATACCCATAACTCCGGCAGAAGCGAGAATACTTACCCCAATCTGACGAACTTTCTGAAATGTAATTAATATAGCAGATAATCCCAGAATAATAATTATAACTGTAAGTATACGCTGAATAACTCCCAATCTGGTATTTATTCGACGTGCCTTGAGATTATCTTTGGTTTCAATTCGATAGCGATTAAGAATAATTATTTTAATAAATGATATTATGCGACTACTGAGCCAGGTAACTGCTATGATTATCCAAATTATAAATATATGTGAAATGATATTTGCAGTATTTGCATTAAAATCAATAAGGGGTTGAGCTGCAAGAAGACATAATCCGGTAAAAAGAAACCAAAAGGGTTTAAATAAAATCCGAACCGGAATGCGTTTTTCTTTTAATAAAATATATTTTATATGTTTGAACCATCTCTTTAAAAATAATTTTAACAATATGAATAGTAAAAAAGCAAGCATCAAGGCTGACAGTATCACTATAATCTGAAGATGATAGGCTACAATTATGTCTGTAAAAAAATTCATATTCCAAAACTCACTATTTATGAAACCCGATAATTATATAGTTTTTTATACTTTCTTTAATATTAAAATAAACATAAAGCTAGTAAGATCAAAGCGATTAAATTTTAAAATTTTTGTTTATATAAGATATTTTTTTTATTTTAAAAATAAAATAAAAAAATTTATATTAAATTCTTTAAATAACAATCATCCCTGATAGGAGGACATAATAACCATAATACTGTAGATTATTCTATTGATATAATAAATTATTTAGTAAAACAACTTTTAACCGTGAAACAATGAATATGCGGATTCGTAGAAATAAACAATATTTTAACTGATTATTAAGTTAATTTTCATCATAACAAAAGGAGAGCAATAGCATGAAAAAAATTTTAACGGTACTCATGTTATTCATTTTGGTCACTGGTCTTCTGGCCAGAGATGAGGAAACCCTATTTAGGGGTGAGGTAGCCCACGGCGGATTCGGAGGCCCCATGGTAACCTTTTCCAACATTAAAAGTAATCTGGGTGTTATGGTAGGAGGCCGGGGAGGATGGATCATAAACCATATGATTACTATCGGAGGCGGGGGTTACGGATTGGTAACTAATATACCAATCATACCGTCTGCAGCTGGTGATGACTCCCTGTCCCTGGGTATGGGATACGGCGGATTTGAGTTAGGATTTATCCTGAACTCCTGGAAACTAACTCACCTTTCATTTTTCCTACTCATCGGGGCTGGCGGTGTAAGTCAGGTAAAATGGGATGCAGATGATTTTGATATGAACAATAATGGTGATGCCTTTTTTGTCCTGGAACCCAGTCTGGAGGCGGTACTAAATGTTACTGATTTTTTCCGGATCAGTGCCGGCGGCAGTTACCGCTATATTTCCGGAGTTGAGCTGGAAGGAATAACCGATACTGATCTTTCCGGTCTTACGGCAAAAATTACTTTGAAATTTGGAGAATTTTAAGGAGAAAAAAATGAAACGATTTTTAGGTATTATTTTACTTTCTGTAGTTTTTCTCCCTTTAGCAGCTCAGGAAAAAGAAGAAGAAACACTCTTCAGCGGCAAGGTTGATTATGGCTGGGCAATCGGCTCCTATGCAGGGCTATCCATATTTGATGATCAGATCTCAATAATGGATGGATTCAGAGTGGAATGGATAATTAATAAAAACTGGTTTGTGGGATGGCAGAGCTATGAAACCCTAGGAAGTGACCTCGATGCCCCCATTTCCTCGGAGGAAGAAGAAATCACTATGGATATAAAATATCGGGGTCTGCTTGTTGGCAGAATGTTCAAATCCGAAAAACTGATCCATTGGGGTTTGGAGGGACTAGTGGGATGGGGCAGTGTTGATTATCATCTAAAGAACGGTGACAGAGAATGGAAGGAAGATTATTTCTTTGCTGCCCAGCCCTCGGTTTTTGCGGAAGTTAATATAGTGACCTGGTTTCGAGTCAGGGGCAGTGCCGGTTATCGCTTTGTCCAAGGGGTAACTATGGAGGGATTGGATAATTATGACCTCTGGGGACCAGTAGGAGGTTTTATCTTCCGGTTTGGGAGATTTTAATTAAGCGTTCAGGACTGTGAACTATAGAAAAAAAATATTAATTTTACACCAGACCTGTCAGGTTTTAAAAACTTGACAGGCCTTTTAATATATTCTTCCATATGCAAACATACTTTTTTACTTGACATTTTTTCATCAAATTATTAAAATATTGAAATTACATTTCATTAATTAATTTCAATATAAACTTTATAGGAATTATTGTCCCCAAAAAAATGAGGGAAAAATAATGAGAAATCAGAGAGTAACACTTATATGGTTACTATTATTTCTAATTTTCACTTATAATCAGTTTTTTATTCTCAATCAGTCCAAGATTCGGTTAATAACGCTTTAGAAAAAAGCAACTGGTCTTTGTAGTTTCAAATCGAAGATAATTTTAATTTAAGCAGTTTTCAGGGGATAAATTTATCAGCCAAAAATCATCCTTCTGCAAACAGCACCATCAGGTTCGGGATCAGTCTCTGCAGGTTTTCAAAATCCTAAAGGTCATTTATTAAAAACAAAAAAAATCAAAATTGACTTGGTTATTCCTTTCAGGAAATATAAAAATTATGATGTTTAAAGATATTTTAATATCTTTTTTGCAGATAATAGTGTATATTGATAAGCTCGATTAAACAAATAGATCATATTTAGGAAAAATATATGACGAATAAAAAAACATTTAACGACCTTGGACTTTCGACAGAAACACTGTCCGCTGTTAATAAAAAAGGATTTGAAGAGCCAACTGCAATTCAGACCCTGACTATCCCTGTAATGCTACGAGACAATACGAATATTATAGCACAGGCACAAACAGGTACAGGCAAAACCGCCGCATTTGGATTGCCCTTGATAGAAATGATTGACCCGAGTTCCAAAACAGTACAGGCACTTATTCTGGTTCCTACCCGGGAATTGGCTATTCAGGTATCAGAAGAAATTAATTCACTTAAGGGAAACAAACAACTCATCATAGTACCCATTTATGGTGGTCAAGCTATTGATCAGCAATTACGCAAATTGAAAAAAGGTGTGCATATTGTGGTTGGGACTCCAGGCAGGATCATTGACCATCTTAACAGAAAGACACTGAAGCTTGCAAATATTGAGCACCTGATACTTGATGAGGCAGATGAAATGCTGAATATGGGATTCATCGAAGATATTGAAGAAATAATGAAGCATACAAATCCCGCCAAAAAAACACTCCTGTTTTCTGCAACCATGCCAGAAAGGATAAAGACCCTTGCACATAATTACATGAAAGGTTCTGAGTTTATAAAGGTTAATAAGGAACCACTAACAACCAATCTGACAGAACAAATATATTTTGAAGTTAAAGCCTCCGTCAAATTTGATGTATTGTGCAGAATAATTGATATTGAAAATGGTTTTTACGGTTTGGTTTTCTGCAGAACAAAGAGTGATGTTGATTCTCTCGCATCCCGTTTAACTGACAGGGGATATGATGCGGAGGCTATTCATGGAGATATGTCACAAGCGCAAAGAGAAAATACTCTGGAAAAATTTAAGAAAAAAAGGGTCAATATTCTTATAGCCACAGATGTTGCAGCACGTGGAATTGATGTGAATAATCTTACCCACGTCATCAACTATTCACTGCCTCAAGACCCGGATTCGTATGTTCACCGAATTGGACGTACAGGGAGAGCCGGAAATGAGGGTACTGCTATTACATTTATTACTCCTAGTGAATATAAACGACTGATGTTCATACAGCGAATTGCAAAGACTGATATTAAAAAATCAAAAGTACCAAAGGTCAAAGATATTATCAAAGCGAATAAGAAAAAAATATACGATGATCTGACTGCTATTCTTGAAAATGAGATTGATACTAAATATTATAACTGGGCCGAGAGAATGCTTGAGGATAATAATCCGACAGAAATATTAGCTGCCGTACTTAACTATTGCTTTGAAGAAAAAATCAATCCTGATGCCTATAGTGAAATAAATGAAACCGGTGCAAAGGAAAAAGAACTTGATCAGCAGGGTAAAACAAGATTATTTGTTGCACTTGGCAAGAAAGACAAGATCAATGCCAGAAAACTTGTTGAGCTTATTACCAGCAGAGTCTCAGTTCAGTCAAAACATATCAGTGATATACAGGTAATGGAGAAATTCTCTTTTATAACTGTTCCTTTTGAGAAAGCAGAAAAAATTGTTGTTAGTTTTAAGAAAAAGGGACAGAAGCCACTTATCGCCCATGCCAAGAAAAGAAAAAGATAAAAATGGCCTATAACGGAGGTGCGGAAATACCTTTGATGCTGTTATTTTCTTTCTAAATATAAAAAATCTTACAAATCGAACTGGGGGCAGTGACTCCAGATTATATAAAAAAATGGGGCTTTACCCCATTGCAAAAAAAATAATTCGATCTTAGACCTTCCAGGTTTTCAAAATTTGGAAGGGCTTTTATGTATACTTCTAAATCTTCCGCTGCCTGTACAGAGAATTGTCAACTACCTTTAACATCTCATCAATATTCAGCTTATTATTAAAAAATTTATTTAATTCTGTAATATGTGACTGAGGTTCTTTAATAATGTCATTATAGGAAACGTAGAGAACATTAAAGTTTTTTCTTTCCTTCAACCAATTCCTGATCTTGGTCAAATGTTTCATATACCCCGTTCTGATTTCCTCATCGGTGGCCCCGTCCTCCTTTTTCAGCCGCTCCAGCATTTTCTTCTGGGAGGCCAGGATCTCATCCATGTCTCGTTCCAGGAAAACCACCCTGTACTTTCGATTATCCGGCAGATCAAACAGCAGCATAGACACCATCTTTACCACCTTGCCTCTGCAATCAGCCAGCCAGGATGTATCCTTATCGACCTCTTTTACCTTTTCGAACTCATAATATCCCCGGGGATTGTCCCTATCCGCTTTGCGAATATTATCAGTCATAATCTCCAATCCCCCTTTTTCCAGAATCTGCATCATCATGGAGGTACCGGATCGGGGTAATCCGGAAACTATGATTATACAATCATCATTTTCTTTTTTAAAAATTTTATTTATTATCGATACCATTGTTCTTCCTGATGTTTGAAGGTATTAAATGTTCAAATATGGCTTAATATAATCTATAATCTTATCATTAGCAACCCTATATCATCATCAGATTATATAAATATCATGAGGTGCTATGGATTGAAGATTAATTTCATTAGTATATCATCATTTTACTCCATAAAGACTTTCTTCTCAGTATCTATTTGATTGTTTAAGAAATGTATCCCAGACCCTGTAATCCCTTGCGCACAGTTTTTTCCTCATCCGCATCAAATGTATCCGAAGTCTCATTATTCCGGCTAGGAGACATACTGTCATTCCGTTTTTTATCCAGGGTAGTAATAATTTCCTGAAGTTGTACTTTCATCTTCCTGGCGGTTGATTTCTTCTTCCCAGCTATATCCTGCAATTCCTGGGGATCTGTCTTTAAATTATATAACTCTTCCATGCCCACATGTACCTTTTGACAATAATTACACCATCCTTTGTCATCCAAGGCCTGAATGTATTTATACTGTTCATTCCTTAAAGCAGCTTTTCTCTGCATATAGGATTCTTCCATAAACACTTGATCCCGAATTTTCTTTTCTTCCTTAATTAAAGGGAACAGAGAAATACCATCAAAATCTTGTTTTGAATATCTTTTACCTAAAATTTCATATAAGGTTGGCATAAG
The DNA here is from genome assembly GCA_964554015.1 of uncultured bacterium. Taxonomy (GTDB): domain Bacteria; phylum Zhuqueibacterota; class QNDG01; order QNDG01; family CAYUAG01; genus CAYUAG01. The sequence continues at coordinate 8,431 of CAZKMO010000077.1, read as the reverse complement.
ATCAATATGCTGGACAAATCCTTTTATTCTTTTCCCTGGTTTGAATACATTTGGGTAGTGCAGTAATAAGGGAACGTGGACAGTCTCTTCATATAGGCCATGATGATTAAAATAAATATCATGCTCAGTAAGGCTGTCCCCATGATCTGAAGTTATAATCAAAAGGGTATCATCCCAGGCATTGATTTTCTTCAGGTGACTAAACAGCCTGTCCAGATGATGATCTATATAGGAAACCGCACCCCGGTACTTGGCACCTAAAAAAGATATCGGATCATTCTTAATGTAGTTCTCTTCCATAAAACTTTTAGGGCAGTGGTAGGGAGTATGAGTATCCCAATAATGTAAAAACATAAAAAAAGGACGATCGGGTTTTGAGGATATAATGGAGGTGGCAATATTGGTGACAAAATCAGCATCCTGAAACTTAGCCAGATTTAAAGTAAATAGAAATGTACTCATTACATCTTTGATACTTCTACCCAGATCTTTAAGGGATTTTTTACTGCTGGGCTTATAAAATTTTAAGATAGGTACATGAGCTGTTATATAATTAAAATACTGACCGGGAAGCTGAGTATAATATTTAAACCTCTTCCCCGCCTTTCTTTTAATAGTATAACCGTAGTAATCAAATCCTCGCTTAAACCATCTTTCCATCCAATCTACGGCTAAAGTTTGATATCCGGCAGCTTTTAAAATTTCGGCTAATAATAAAGTACCGCTACGGACGAATCTGTCTCTTACCTCGGCCGTAACCTTATCTCCATGCTTCATGAGACCAGTGGTTCGGGGATATTTTCCAGTGAGCAGGGCGGTTAAACTTTGATCGGTTGTATTCCAGACAGAATAAGCATTCTCAAAAAGTAAACTATCGGCTGCCAATTGGTCAAGAGTAGGGCTGGGATTGCCAATCATGCCATAGCATCCCAGATTTCTGGCCCGCAAAGCATCGATTACAATTAAAACTATATTGGGTTTTTCTTTAGACATATACCTTTCCCCTAATCTTGGCTGGAGTATCAAAACATTTCATATATAATTATTGAAGTGGTTTAACTTTTTATAACCTAATAAATGATAAGTGAAACTTTTTTTCATCAAGTTTATGAAATTTTATAAAAGTAATTCTTCAAGGCCTCAACCTTGACATATAAAACAATAGCCCGTATCTTTTAGGGTGAAAACCGGGCTGGTTGGTGCCCCCAAGGGGAGTCGAACCCCTGTTGCAGGGATGAAAACCCTGAGTCCTAGGCCACTAGACGATGGGGACAGAATCTATAGTATGGGGTGAGTAACGGGATTCGAACCCGTGACATCAAGAACCACAATCTTGCGCTCTAGCCAACTGAGCTATACTCACCATTTCGGGTCATAATATAAAAAATATTAAACAGGGAAGCAAGTAAAAAAAAAATTAATTTTACAAAACTTTTTTCCCTTTAAAAACGTCTAAGAATAAAAAAAGAAAATTGGGATAGACAACCTTAGATGACCGATGTAGAGCTTATTGACAGATTTCTCAAGGGTGATATAATGGCCTTTAACAGGCTAGTTAAACGCTGGGAAAAGCCTATGTATAATTTCATATACAGAAATCTTTCTAATGAAGTTGAGGCTAAAGATGTGTGCCAAAAAACTTTTATAAGAGTTTACCAGAAAATAAAAAAATTAAAAGATCCTCATAAATTTTCTTCCTGGCTTTATAGAATTGCTCTGAATTTATGCCGAGATGAACAAAGGAAAAATCAAAGAAGATTTTATATAAGTTGTGATCAAACCAACGAGGAGCAGAATTATACACCAATTCAATTGACCACGGATGAGGATTCTTCCCCGGATAAGATATATGCGAAAAAACAGATTGAAAGTCTCTTGAAAGAACAACTGCAAAAAATCTCTCCGGAACAGAGAGTGGTAATAATCATGAAACAGTATCAGGGATTAAAATTCAGAGAAATTGCTGATATTTTGGGGAAACCGGTCAATACAGTTAAATCCAGGCTGTATTATGGATTAAAAGCATTAAAAAATAATTTTAAAAAAGCAAATCTAACCAAAGAGGTGTTTTTCAATGAAATGTAAAGAAAATCCTGAAAATTTAATTTCTTTAATTTATAACGAAATTGATAAACAGGAAAAAAAACGTATTCTGGCCCATATGGAATCATGCCCATCCTGTAAAAAAACATATAAAGAATTAATGGACACCAAAAAGCTTCTGGCAACCTGGAAAGACAAAGAACCTGAGATGGATCTTGTATTTACCCAGAAACTTGAACCCTGGTGGAAAAGGATTACAGACCAGGTACAAGTACTCAGTTTTTCTAAAAAAATTTTCCTATTGGTGCCTGCAGCTGCTATCTGTCTTTTTTTACTGCTTTCCATCTTTAATTTTAAGGCCCAAAAAATAGATGGAAACTGGTCAATTTCCTTAAGTTTATTCCCCCAACCTAATATTTCATCCAATAATCTTAATACTGCCGTACAGAAGGCAATAAATAATTCCCAGGAAGAGACAATTCAGCTTATTTCTGAACTGCTTCAGCAAAATCAATATGAACAGAAGGTTGAATTTACCCAGGCATTAAATGATGTTACCGAACAGCTGCAATCACAGCGATTAAATGATTTAAGAATGTTTTACCAGGATTTGGCAGATTTTCATAAAGTGACTGAAAATAATTTTTCTCAGACCCGCAATGTTCTACAAGACCTGGTTGATTATACCTCTCTGCAAATTGAGAGAAAATAATTCACAGGAGGATGCCATAAATGAAGTATACACTTAACTCTCTGATCATACTACTTATATTCCTGAGTTTTTTAACTGCATCTTTGCTAATCGCCCAAAAACAGGATGAAGTTAAGATTAATCAAGATATCAAAACCATGGAAAAAATTCTGGATAAATTACTGCATAAGGATTCCTTTCCCCAACATTTCACTCCTTATAACACCAAAGGTATATATATTCCAGAATTCGGCCTTATATTTCATGTTCAGCAGAATCCCTTTGAGCGGATACGAGTGAAAATACTTAATAACCGCCTGGAATATCTGGAAAAATTTAGGCCCTCTTCTGATACCGTGATTACAGATGATACAAAAATCCTGGAAAAAATAAAAGAAATGCGGGAAAAAAGAAGGGATGAGAAAGAAAAACAATTACAGACAGAAGATGATATTATAATGTTAAATAGTAAGGATAGTGAAAAAAATACTGACAAATCTCAAGAAAAAATTATAGAAAATTTAAAAAATGATATCTTTCTCTTTTATAAAAAATATGCCTCCTCTCTGCGGACATTGAAAGAAAACCAGGCCATAGCTGTTATCATCGATCTTAACCACAGAAGGCATGAAAGAATGAATAACTCTTTTCTTGCTTCCCGGATTAGTTACCGGGAATTAAATCAATACCGTATTCAGAAATTAACCGAACAAGCCCTTAAAGATAGAATAGCCTACAATATCTCCCAACCCCAAGGTGATATCAATACTAATATTGAAATAATGAATGAAATATTGAATGAAAATTTAAACATCAGCCCCTCCTTTCATCGGCCTCTGTATAATAATGGTTTCTATTTCCATGATTTGGGAGTAATTTTTTTCCTGGAAATGCCGGAATTTGTCCTGAGACGTCCAAGATATAAGATGTTCTTTAATAAATATATACCTACCGATCATCAGCAGAAAGATGAAAAACAAAGTGAGGAGGAAGAAAAGAATCTGAAAAGTAAAATTTCAGATCTTAAGGATAATGTATTCACTATTCTTGCTACCTATGGGCATACTCTCCAAATTAATCCAGAGGAATACATAATCATGAATATTGATATAGGTGATAAAATATTCGATTTCTCTACTGATAATCCTTCCGATATAACCATGAAAGTAAAAAAACAATATCTGGATGACTACTATCATGGAGAACTATCTAAAAATAATCTGCAAAAGAAATTTGTTATTACTTCATATTTCCCTTGAAAAATTCATAAATAGTCCTATATTACTTCCAACATGGAAGGAAATGTCTGGATAGGAACTGATATAGGTGCTATAAGTATTCAGCTTGTAGCTTTTATCAGAAATGCTGAAAACAAAAGAATAATAGATTCCTTACATAGTAATAAATTTTTCCAGGAGAGATATCTTCCCTATAAGAAGGGATCGCTGCTTTTTTCTTTTTATATTCGGCATCAAGGTAATCCTGATAGCAAAATAATTGAAATTTTTAATTCTCTTTCTGATTCTATTCGGCAAGAGAACCTTGCTTCCATCACTACAACTGGTTCTGGTGGCAAGAGCATAGCAGAAAAATACAATCTTAATTATGTAAACGAATTTCGCGCTTCTGCAACCGGGATTGGTTTATTATATCCCGATATCCGTACTATATTTGAAATTGGAGGAGAACGATCAAAATACATTTTAATTGCTCCTCATCAGGGAACACAAATTCAAATCCTTGATTATGAAGTAAACGGTGAATGTGCAGCAGGCACTGGTTCTTTTTTCGACCAGCAGGCGGAACGTCTGACCTATTCAATTCAGGAGGCAGCCGAAGCTGCTTTTCATTCAGAACGATCAGCCTCCATTGCCGGCAGGTGTTCTGTTTTTGCCAAATCTGATATGATCCATGCTCAACAACGGGGATATTCACCTCCGGAAGTTTTAAAAGGGCTGTGCGAAGCAGTGGTTCGCAATTACAAAGGCAGTATCAGCAAAGGAAAAAAGATTATTCCCAAAATTGCTTTTATCGGGGGTATTGCCGCCAATAAAACCTTTCCCGAATTGTTCCAAAAATATTTCAATTTTTCTCAATCAGAATTTTTTACCCCTCCTTTTCCTGCCTGGATGGGAGCTGTAGGGGCAGCACTGCACACGGAAGCTGCCGATATGACGGAGAAAAAAATTTTTTTCCCCAGGAATTCTTCTAAAACAACGAACCCCAGATTTCCCACCACTACTCCCCTTTCCCTCCAGAAAGTAGTACGACTCCGGGACACAAACATTTCCATAAAACTTCAGAAGAACCAAACAATTCCCGCTTACCTGGGTATTGACATTGGTTCAGTCAGCACCAATCTGGCTCTTTTGGATCAGTCCAATAAAGTTATCCATGGTATTTACAGAAAAACAGAAGGCAGACCAGTGGATATAGTCAAGGATTCCCTATTACAGATTTATAACCAAACTAAAGATCAAGTCCACATTAAGGGAGTGGGTACTACCGGTTCCGGACGGGAATTAATTGGATTGTTAGTAGGTGCAGATGTCATAAAAGATGAAATAACTGCTCATAAAACCGGTGCTATGCATGTTAGCACTCACCTGCTGAATAGGAAAGTAGATACCATATTCGAAATTGGGGGACAGGATTCAAAATTCATATCCATTCAGGATGGAATTGTAGTGGACTTTGCCCTTAATGAAGCTTGTGCAGCCGGTACAGGATCGTTTTTGGAAGAACAGGCTCATAAATTGGGGATTAATATCATCGATGAATTTGCCCGTTATGCACTCCGCTCCCCCCATCCCCTTAAACTGGGAGAACGGTGCACTGTTTTCATGGAAAAAGAACTGACTCCCTATCTGCAAAAAGGTGTTTCCCGGGAAGATATAACCGCCGGACTGGCAACCTCTATTGTGCTTAACTACCTGAATCGGGTGGTTAAAAAAAGAAAAATCGGTGATGCCATATTCTTTCAGGGTGGTACTGCTTTTAATGATGCAGTTGCCGCTGCCTTTGCCACTGTTTTGGATAAAGAAATTATCATTCCACCCCATAACGGAATAATTGGAGCCATAGGCGCTGCCCTCTTAGCCAGGGAATATATGCAAAACAGGGAGCAATCATCATTCCGGGGCTGGGATTTAAATACAATGAAATGGGAACTGACTGAATTCATCTGCAGTCATTGTTCCAATAGATGCAAAATTCAAAAATTTTCCGTGGATGGTGAAACCTGTTACTGGGGAGACAAATGCTCCCACCGGTATAGGAAGCAAACCAAATCGGAAAAAAAAGCTACCATTCCGGATCTGTTTTCCAGTCATAGTCAATTAATCTTTTCCTCAAAAAAAGAAAATCCCCATCATTCCCGAGGTAAAATAGGAATTCCCCGGATCCTTAGCTTTTATGAACGCCTTCCCTTCTGGAAAGAGTACTTCTCCCAGCTGGGCTTTAAAATCATTCTTTCATCCCCTAGCCGACAAGATTTGATTGACCTGGGTTGTGAATCGGCGGTTGCCGAGCCTTGTTTTCCTATACAGCTGGCCCACGGGCATTTGCTCGATCTCCTCAAGAAAAAGGTGGATTATATCTTTTTACCTAATTTTGTCACCGAAGAAGACCCGGAACAGAGCATAAACTCCTTTATCTGCCCCTGGACTCAGACCTTACCGCTTATCGCCCTGCAAACTCCCTCATTATCCGGTATAGGCAAAAAACTACTCTATCCCAACCTTCAGTTCAGAAGGGGACAAGAATTTATACAGAAAGAGCTCTTAAAATCAGTATCAGTTTTAGGAATTAGCAAAAAGGAAAACAAAAGGGCGGTCGAGGCAGCGTATCGAACCTATAAAAACTTTCAAGTAAAAAAACTGAAAAAGGGAAAGACTGTTATGAACTCAGTCCTTAAAAATAAAATTCCGGCAGTGATTATTCTGGGCAGGCCTTACAATCTCTATGATCCTGGCTTAAATCTTAATCTTCCGGCAAAATTACGGGATATTTACGGGATCAATGCCCTTCCCATGGACCATCTGCCCCTGAATAATATTGATATTTCCTCCATTAATAATCACATGTTCTGGCATTTTGGGAAAAAAATTATTCAAGCAGCAAAATTCACCCGGGAGCACCCTAATCTTCATATTATCTATGTCAGTAATTTCAAGTGCGGTCCCGATTCCTATATTCGTCATTACATTGAAGATGCAGGTGGGGAACCCTTTCTGTTTCTTCAGCTTGACAGTCATGCCAATGATGCCGGTGTCCTCACCAGGATAGAAGCTTTTTTGGAAAGTAAAAATTTAATATGAATAAAACTGACAAAACATCCCATCCCTTAAAAGGCAGGGTCATGTATATTCCCCGAATGAGTTTTGAAGGTGCTGCTTGCATGGCAGCCGCCTTTCGTTCCATTGGAGTTGAGGCTCACATATCTCCTCCCTCTGATGCTGATACTCTGAATCTTTCTGCCCAATTCACCACCGGAGAGGAATGCCTTCCCCAGCGGATTGTCTTAGGAAATTTTTTGAAAATAATAAATAATAAAAATTTCAATCCGGTTCAAAATGCTTTTCTTCTGCCTACTTCTTCCGGTCCCTGCAGATTTGGACAGTATGCACCTCTCCTGAAGAAAATATTAAAAGAGTTGAATTACCAAAATGCAGTCGTTTATTCACCCACCAGCAGTGATGGATATGGATCGATGGCCGAAAATGTCATCTCCTTTTTACGCACTGCCTGGCGAGCAGTGGTTGTATCTGATATACTGAGAAAAACCAAACTGATGTTCAGGCCTTATGAAAGAAATCCCGGTTCAACCGAACAGCTACATTCTCATGCTGTATCTCAAATCTGTGGTGTTTTGGAACAATCTTCCCTTTCATCGGCTCAAAAAATGAAACTCCTTATCAAGGCTTTAGAGGATATAAAAAATAAATACTCTCAACTGCCCCTTAAAGAACCACTTCACTCCCGGCCTCTGGTGGGTGTTGTGGGTGAAATATTTTTACGATTTAACCGATATGGCAACCAGGATATTTTACAAAGAATTGAATCCCTGGGAGCAGAAACCTGGATTGCCAATATTGGGGAATGGGTATGGTATACTAATATTGAAGAAAAAAGAAAATTACGAGAAGCAGGAAAAAGGATTAGTACCTCTATGCTTAAGGTTAAACTGCGTCACTCCCTTCAGTACTGGGAAGAAAAAAAACTGTATAAGCCCTTTGAAAAAATTTTTTCCAAAAGACCGGAAGCAAATATTGAAAGCATCTTACAGTACAGCATGCCTTATCTGCCTTATGATAAGTCACACGGAGAAATGACCTTGAATGCAGGAAAAGCTATCGATTTTTACCATTCGGGATGTGATGGTATTATTGACATCAGTCCTTTTACCTGTATGAATGCAATAATTACAGAAGTGATCTACCCTCAACTAAGTAAAAACCATAATAATATACCTATTCGTATTTTTTATTTTGATGGGGTACCGGTCGACCTTGATCGTGATCTGGAAATATTTATGGAGCAGGTTAAAAATTACAAAAAAAGAAAGTGGAACTGAACAATGAAATATCGAATTGTTGGAATTATGGATTGATGAAATGATGGATTGATGGAATGATGGATTAATGGAATGATGGATTGATGGAATGATGGATTGATGGAATGATGGATTGATGGAAT
>CAZKMO010000076.1:5387-15362 GCA_964554015.1 uncultured bacterium | reverse complement strand
CGGAAGAGCCATTGGGATTGTCCGGATATTTCCCGGTTCCGGAAACAGCACCATAACGGAAAACCGTACAGGACTCATCAAAATCAGAGGGAAGACTTATTCTGCCCTCACCATGGGCTACCGGGATATGAAGTTTCTGCTTTTCGATTCCCTGAATCCAAAGACACTCTGTATCCTGAGTATAAATGTCCACCCATCTGCTCTCGTAAACAGCAGATCGGTTACGATCAACAATGGCCACCGGGGTACCAACCTCATCCTTACCAGGCAGCAATCCAGAGTTTATAAGAATCTGAAAACCATTACAAATTCCAATCATAGGTATCTGCTTTTCTTTAACTTCCAGAAGTTGATCACGGAGTCTGTATATCAAGTCCAGGGCAAATATTCTTCCCGCAGCCACATGATCCCCAAAAGAAAATCCACCCGGAACTGCTATGAGATCACATTCGCTTAATTTCTGACTGCCGGTAAGAAGATCACTGGTAAGATTACAAAAACTGGGATCAGCACCGACTTTACGAAATGCTTCTGCTGTTTCGTGATGACAATTTATACCCGGAGCATATAACACATTTACTTTAGGTCGCACAGACTTCCTCCCCTTGGTTATAAAAGTCCATTGCTAAGATTATACTCATCTCACTCTCATAATCGGAATCGGTATCGCAATCGCTATCGTAATCGAAATTAAGAAAATAACTCTTCTTTTCATCACCATGTTGAAATTCTTCTGATATATTCTTGCATAATACTATTCTTATTTTTCCCCCAAACTTAGCACCTCTGAAAAAGGAATTTTCCAGGCTTGCTTAAGTTCAGGAAGAGGTAAATCAGCTGAAAAAATTTCACTGTTAACCTTTAGGCTAGAATCATCCACTATTCTTCCCAATTCCACTCCCTGCAACTCATTTATAACTTTATTTGTTAATTTTTGCTCTACTTCCAAAACCAGTGCCCCTACCATTTCAGCGAATAAACCAATCTCCGGCCGATCGATCCCCAGCCGGTTCATTAATATTCTAAGATTAATATCGCATCCTAACCCACTTCCCAGTGCCATTTCAAATAATTTGGTCATTAATCCTCCCTGCCCTAAGGCAGAAGAAGATTTAATAATTCCCTGATTCTGTAATCGATTAAGTTTTTTCCAGAAATTTTTCAAAAACGTGGAATCTGTTCCGGGGAGTGTCTTACCCCGTTTCCCCAAGGTATCAAAATAAACGGAACCACCCGAAGCTGCAGTTAAGGGTCCGACAAGTACCAGCCGGTTTTCCGGATTTTGCCAGGACTTGGGAATTATTCTTTTTACCTCCTTCATTCTGCCCAGGGCAAGTACTGCCAGGGTAGGAGGAATATCTATCCTGGTTCCATCCGGAGCAATATAGGTACCACTGGAGCTGTCTTTCCCGCTGATAAAAGGAGTACCCAGCTCTACTGAAAGTTTACAGCACTCAGAAACCATCTTTTTTAAAATCCAGGCAACCTGAGAAGTTATCCGGGGAGTGTAAAAATTATCACAAAGAACAATTTCTTTATAATTAACACCCAGGCAAACTAATTTTGAAATAGCCTCTACCATTATTAATTTTCCTGCTTCACCCGGTTCAATCTCTCCATAAAAGGGATTGTACCCTAAAGATACAGCACAGCCATACCTTTTATCTCTTAAAGGGATCGAAACCCAGGCATCATTGGGCATATAGTTACCTTTACTATCATAAGGTCCGATCACGGTTCTTCCCTGAACGGTTGAATCAAATTGGGTACCAGCCACCGACTGATCACATACATTCAAATGACTGAGCACCTTCTTAACCGCATTTTTAAACTCCTTCTCAGTACTGATAGCCGGTGGATCAAAGGTCCGAGGTTTTAATTCTGGTTTCAGAACCTCAATTTCTGACAGTTTACATCCTTTTCGTAAATCTGTAAAATCCAGATTAATAAGTATTTCTCCGCTTAATACAGGAGTAACTGGCAAATTATCTGCTTCGGTTTTTGCCTCCGGATCATATATAACCTGGCATCTTTTTGATTGAGTAAACTTGCCAATTACAGCAGAAGGTACTTCATATCTTTTTAAAATCTCCAGCGCCTCTTTCTTTTTTGCAGGAGGAACACAGAGGAGCATACGTTCCTGACTTTCGGATATCCATATTTCCCAGGGCAGCAATCCTTTAGTTTTTAAGGGAACCTGAGCCAGATTTACCCATATACCGGTTTCCTGTCCCATTTCTCCGGCTGCCGAGGAAAGCCCGGCAGCGCCCAGATCTGTAATGGCCCGGATACAATCATTGTCTCGAAGAACAGGTATTGCCTCCATAAACTTTCTCTCTTCAATGGGATGTCCGATTTGTACATGGGCTGCATCAACGGTGGCGGTGTTGCTGGTCATGGATCCCGAACTTACGGTGGCCCCGTGAATACCGTCTCTTCCGGTTCTTCCGCCCATAAGTATGGCCAGATCTCCAGGTCGGGGATGTCCTTTCTTAGCCCTGGCAGCAGGTACAAGCCCAACCGAATGTCCCAGGGCAAAGCATTTACCTATATAATGAGGGTGAAATCGATATATGGGAAACATCATAGGTATTCCCATGGGATTGGTATAATCAGCTGTTCCTTTAATAGATTCAGTTAAAATGGTTTTAGGATGCAGTACTCCTGGAGGAAGCTCCTCCCAGGGAATGCCGGGATCACCGATTCCCATAACCGTGCTTCCCCCAATAGGCCAAGCTCCCTGCCCGCATCCTAAAGTGTCCCTGATCACTCCCCCGTGTTTGGTCATAATCCCTCCATAGGGACTTATGGCAGTGGGAGAATTATGAGTTTCTCCTTTTACGGTTAAGGCCCATCCTTCATAAAATTGCACAGCCCCGGCATTATCTTCAAAAACAGAAATAACCAGAGGATGATCGATGGCTTCAGTTGCTTTTCTGAGCATTTCTAAAAGACCCAAACTTTTCCAGGTGGTGTGAAAACAGTGATCTGACCAGGTCTGGGCAAACATTTCCAACTCACCATCGGTAAGCAAACGACCCATTTTATCCGCTATTTTCTGCAACTCCACCATATTATCCCTATCCAAAAACAATCTTCTGGTTTCACTTAATTCAGCCAACTGTTCTCCGGATAATCCTCTTAAATCAATCCTCTGTACAGGGCCTGTACTTCCCACTGGTTTCAAAGTATCCCAAACTTCACCGGGTTTTATTATGGTCTGTACCTGGGGATTATGGAGATACCGCCTTACTATTTCTTCAGCCTGAACAGCATTGATACCCTGGAACTGATACCGGTGGGCAATTCTCACCCATTCCAATCCCCTGATTCCCAAATCTTCTGCACCTCTGAGAATGGAAGGAAGTTCCGGGTCGGTAACAGCTCGTTGATAACCCACCTCAAATACAGGATCTTTATTTTCCTCTAATGTAGAGTGGACTGTTAACTCTTCCGTCTGGGGATGGCATATAAGAGGCTGTAATCTGAGTGCTGTTTTTTCGTCTATACCTTCAAACCGGAACACTCTTTCTATCACTAATGATTGTAAAGAGTTGTATCCCTCTGCCTGAAAATGATGGCAAAGCACCTCAGCTTCCGGATCATCTTTGATTCTATGCACATATACAATAGAAATCACTTATATCTCCAGCAGATTGGAAAATATTAATAAATTAATTAATTAATTTATTGAATTTTTTTATTAATGTCAAAATTATCTTGAGGTTAAAACACCCTATTTTTCTCAATTTTTATAATATATGAAATACAAAAATTTCTTCTAAAACTTTTTTTTTCTAGGATGCGTCTTTAATACAACAAAAAAAATTTTGGCGGTAAATCAACAAAATTTGAAATCGATTACACCGGCAAAATCCATTTCGAAAGGATAAAAACGTAAGCACTCATTAAACAATAAATTAATCAAAACTATAAGCACTAAAAATAATTTTAAAGGAGGTTATTATGAAAACACACAAAGCTTTATTCCTAACAATTTCTATCCTCTCTTGGTTACTGATACTGGGCCAGGGATTCGTCCAGGGCTCCGAAAAAAAAGATAAAGGGTATCTGGGAATAAACATAGCCAATTTAAATAAAGCTGAAAGTAGCATTTCCGGTATACCCTATGGCGTAAAAATAACCAGGGTGATGGAAGACAGTCCCGCGGAACAAAGTGGCTTAAAGGAATATGACATCATTCAGGAATTCAATCATCAAAAAATTGAGGATACCGAAGATCTTTATGATCTGGTCCGGAAAAAGGAACCGGAAACAAAGGTAAAAATTTCTTTCCTGCGAGAAGGTAAGCCAAAAAGTACAGAAGTAATTCTGGGAAAAAGAAAATCCTATAAAGATATTTTCAATGCCTCCCATCCTTTTCATAAATTTTATTCTTTACATATGGGTCCCAATCTGGGAATACAACTTCAAGCACTAAATGAGGAGCTGGGGAGTTATTTTGGAGTAAAAGAAGCAGAAGGTGTTCTGGTGCTTTCAGTAAGGGAAGGCAGCCCTGCAGAAAAGGCGGGTATAAAAGCCGGTGATGTAATAATCCAAATAGAAGAAGAGAAAATTGAAGATCCGGAAGATGTTTTGGATATAGTCTCTGATTATGAAGAAGGTGATACCGTAAACATCACCTTAATCCGTCACCAAAAGGAAATGACTTTCCAGGTACAGCTGGAAAAAAATTATGACCAAAACTTTGACATTTTTAAATGGCATGGGCCCAGGTCAGAAAAACCTTTCAGAATTTTTGAATATGAAAACAGACCCCGGTCCTATGATTTTGATATGGAAAAGGACTTTGCCCCTGAAATCAAAAAACATTTCAGAAGAAATATTTTAAGGCAACATGATAAGGAAATACTATTAGAGAAAAAAGTAAGAAATCACAAGAAGAAGCTCCATAAACAAATGATCAGCGTCTGAATCAAATAGTGTGCAAATCATATGTATTCTGAGTTCACAGTGAATCAATTGCAAATAACAAGATATTTAAAAGGTAGAATACCTGCCTACGAAGATAAAGATTTAATCTGAAAATCAAATTTTCTCTGCCGTTCAGTAATTTTATGTGAGATTATTTCTCCCACCCTGACAGGGTCATGACCCTGTTAGGGTGGTTCAAGGTTAGCAAACCCGGGATAACATCTGAAAGAAATTATAAAATCTGAAATATTAGGATTTTCTGTACCTTGGTAGTTTTTTTAAAAATAACAAATATTGATAGAAATGAATGAATAAAAGACATGATTAGAAAAGTTAAATTGAAACTCAACCCTCGAGCCAGACATTCTCTTTACCCAATATATTTCTCAAACCCTCCAGCACTTCCGGTGTTGGATTAATTTTATATCGTTTTGATTTGAGGAGATAATCACCCCCGTTATTAGACTTTATATTTAAGAGGACCAAACAGTTACCTGGATAACGAGCGAATAATTTGAGAATCTCTTTAACCCCCGACTCTTCTAAATTTCCCGGTGATACAGTTAAAGAAAGCTGTCTGACAAAACGTGATCTGGCTTCTTCAATAGGAACAATTTCATCAGCTAAAATTGAAACACTGCCTCCTTCTCCACTCACATCAGCATTTCCCAGAATAACCACCATATTATCATCTTGAATTATATTTTTGTATTCCTCGCATACTTTTGAAAACACAATAACCCTAACTGAACCAGTGAAATCCTCAAGGGTGAAAAAAGCCATTTGATTTTTATTTCTATCAAAACGTAAACTGGTATTAGTTATGATACCGCACACTCTTACTTTCCTACTTGCCTTTATATCGAAAAGTTTATTTATTTCTGGATTAGCAAAGGTTTTTACCTCATCTTCATATTTCAGAAGAGGATGACCCGAAACATAAATACCTAATAGTTCTCTTTCATTAGTAAGCTTCACTGATTCAGACCAATCCTCAACCTGGGGCAGCTCTATGGTAACCTGTCTGTCTAAAACCTCACTATCAAAAATTGTGGTTTGGGATGCTTTATATTCCTGCTGAAATGCCTGCCCCATACTTAAACTTCTTTCCACCACTGCCATTTTCTGAGCCCGGTTGCCTTCCACTGAATCCATTGTGCCCACCTGAATCAAACTTTCCAGAACTTTCTTATTAATCAATCGTAAATTAACCCGCTGACAAAAATCAAATATGTTCCCAAATTTTCCCTCCTTTTCACGAGTCCCGACAATTGATTTAATTGCCTCTAAACCCACATTTTTTACTGCTCCCAGACCAAATCTGATATTCTCCCCCCTGACTGTAAAATTAGCCATACTTTCGTTAACATCAGGAGGTAATACCTTTATTCCCATACGTTTACACTCATTAATCAATACTACAACCCGATCCGGATTACTCATCTCGCTGGTGAGGTTGGCAGCCATGAACTCTTTGGGGTAATGCGCTTTTAGATAGGCGGTCTGGTAGGCAACAATGGAATAGCAGGTAGCGTGTGATTTATTAAAGCCATATCCGGCAAATTTTTTTATAAGCTTAAATATCTTCCTGGCTGTTTCCTCTTTAATATTATTTTCCACTGCACCTTTGATAAAGGCCTCCTCCTGCTCTTTCATCAGTTTTTTATTCTTCTTCCCTATAGCCCTTCTTAAGATATCAGCTTCTCCCAGAGTAAAATTAGCCAATCTACTTGCTATTTGCATAACCTGTTCCTGATATACGATTATTCCATGAGTCTCTTTGAGTATATCCTCCATATCAGGATGAAGGTATTCTACTTTCTTTTTCCCCTTACTCTTAGTTATAAAATCATCTATCCATTCCATGGGTCCGGGACGGTATAGAGCATTCATGGCGATGAGATCTTCAATACAATCAGGTTGTAATTTTTTAAGATACTCCCGCATTCCACTACTTTCAAACTGAAAAACACCGATGGTCTCTCCCCGGGAAAAAATCTTATAGGTCTCTTGGTCATTAAAAGAAATTGAAGAAAAATTTATATCAACTCCATTTTGATTTATTGCTTTTAGGGTATGATCTATCACTGTCAGGGTTCTCAGCCCCAGAAAATCCATCTTCAAAAGACCGACTTTTTCCAGAGATTTCATAGCATATTGGGTAGTTATTTCCCCTTTAGAAGGCTTAAAAAGAGGTACGTATTTGATAAGCTTATCCGGTGCTATAACAACTCCGGCTGCATGAGTGGAAGCATGGCGGGCTAATCCTTCCAAAACTAAAGAAATGTCTATCAACTCTTTATGAAGTTCGTCTTTTTCACGTACATTTTTAAAATCAGGTACATTTTCCAGGGTGGTGGCCAGATCAGTATTAAAAGGAATAAGCTTGGCGATTTTATCAACTTCCCCATAAGGAATTTTCAATACCCTGCCTACATCTCTGATTACTGCCCGAGCATTCATTCTCCCAAAGGTGATAATCTGAGTTACATTATCCTCTCCGTATTTCTGTTTGACATAATCAATAACTTCATCACGTTTTTCATAACAAAAATCAATATCAATATCAGGCATGTTTACCCGTTCCGGATTAAGAAATCGTTCAAAGAGTAAACCAAATTTTATGGGATCAACATCTGTAATACCCAAAGTATATGACACCAGACTGCCTGCAGCCGAACCTCTTCCCGGTCCTACTGGTATGGAATGCTTTTTGGCTGTATCGATAAAATCTTTTACAATAAGAAAATAATCTGCAAAACCGGTTTTATTAATAACATTTAGCTCATGATCCAGACGTTCCCGTAACTCGGGAGTAATCTCAGAATATCTCTCCTCTAATCCCTTCCAGGCTTTCTTTTTAAGATACTCATCCAGACTATCCGTCTTTTCATCCTCCGGAAGAGTGAATTTGGGCATATAGTGAGTATCCACATCCAGACTAACATTACATTTTTCTGAAATTTCTAAACTGCTCTTTAAAGCCCCGGGGATATCTTTAAAAACTTCAGCCATTTCTTGGGGGGATTTAAAATACAATTGATTTGAAGTGAATTTTAGTCTGGAATTATCTTCCCGGTCTTTGTTGGTTTGAATACATAAAAGGACATCATGAGCTGTTGCATCCTCCTGATTTAAATAGTGAGTATCATTGGTTGCTACCACCGGTATATCCAGTTCTTTAGAAATAGTCAAAAGACCTTTAATGGCAATCTGTTCCTCATTTAATCCGTGATTCTGTAATTCAAGATAAAAATTTTCTCCGAAAAGATCTTTGTAATACTCTGTTGCTTTTACCGCACCATTATAATCACCTTTAATGACTTTAGAAGGTATCTCGCCTTTAATACAGGAAGAAAGTACAATTAATCCCTGAGAATACTTTTCCAGAACTTCTTTATCTATTCTTGGTTTGTAGTAAAAGCCTTCCAGATATCCAATAGAGCTTAATTTCATTAAATTTTTATACCCCTGATTATCACCAGCTAGCAGTAATAAATGAAAGGCAGTGATATCATCAGTTCCCCGGCTGGTTTTTTCCAGCCGCGAATCGGGAGCAATATAAGCTTCAAAACCAATAATTGGCTTTAATCCAGCCTCTTTCATTTCGTTATAAAATGATATTGACCCAAACATATTGCCATGATCAGTAATAGCTATTGCCTTCATTTTATCACTTTTGGCTTTTTTTATCATTTCCGGAATTCTGCAGGCTCCATCCAGAAGGCTGAAATGGGTATGGTTATGTAAATGTACAAATTCAGTCATAATTCCTAATTCTTAATTCATAATTCTTATATTACTTCTCTTATACCTTATAACTTTTTACCTAATTATTTTTTCTTTTTTCTTTTATCTTTTGTCTTTTATCTTTTTTCTTTATATGACATGTTTTTCATGCTCACGCCGGATCTCAGCGCCCAGATCCAGAAATTTTTGTTCAATTTTTTCATAACCTCGGTCAATATGGTATATTCTGGAAATACCAGTAGTTCCTCGAGCAACCAATCCCGCTAAAATCAAACACGCGCTTGCTCTGAGGTCAGTTGACATCACCGGTGCCCCACATAGATGCTTCACCGGTTTGACCACTGCTACATTACCCGTAACTTCTATATCTGCCCCCAGACGTTTTAACTCCGCTACATGAGTAAATCTATCTTTGAAAATATTATCAGTTATTACCGAAGGCCCTCTGGCCAGACACATCATTGCCATCCACTGGGCCTGCATATCAGTAGGGAATCCGGGGTATACAGCTGTTGTTACATCAACCGGGAAAATTTTTCCCTTAGAATAAAGCTGCACCCAGTCATTTCCCTCCTCTATCTCTGCCCCTGACTCCCGTAATTTATTCAGTAAGGTGGTTAAATGTTTAGGTTCAGAATGTATTATTTTTATACTACCGCCTGTCATATGCCCGGCAACCAAAAATGTTCCTGCTTCGATTCTATCCGGTATAATTTTAAAATCAGCCGGATTAAGAGAACTCACTCCTTGAATTTCCAAATAATCGGTTCCCTCTCCCTTTATCTTTGCCCCCATCTTATTCAGACATTTTACCAGAGCAGTTATCTCCGGTTCTTCAGCTGCATTCTCAATGACTGTGGTCCCCCGGGCCAGTACTGAGGCCATAAGTATATTTCCAGTAGCACCCACGGAAGGAACTTCAAACGAAATATGATTTCCTTGTAATCTTTTTGCTTGGGCAATTATATAGCCTTTATCAATTTTTATCTCTGCCCCTAAAGCTTTCAATCCTTTCAAATGTAAATCAACCGGTCTGGGCCCCCAAGCACATCCACCCGGTAAAGAAACTTTAGCATAGCCAAATCTGGCAACCATGGGCCCCAAAACATAGATAGAAGCCCGCATGGTTTTTACCAGTTCATAAGGAGCGGTCAGGTTAGTATATCCACTGGTTTTAATAATTAAAGAATTCTTATTAAACTCTGCTTTGCTGCCTATACTGGTGAGAAGGGAAGACATGGTTCGTACATCTCTTAATTCAGGAACATTACTTATCCTGTACTCTCCGTC
>CAZKMO010000076.1:0-5377 GCA_964554015.1 uncultured bacterium | reverse complement strand
GTAGATGCCATAACCGGTAACACTGCATTCTTGGCCCCGCTGTTTTTTACCGTTCCCTTTAGTGTCTTACCCCCTTTTATAACGATTTTTTCCATTAACACCATTTTGTAATCCCATTTTTAGGATGCAGAAGATAGATGTTAGAATATGAAATAGTGATAATAAAAAATGGAAAATAGAAGGATATAGGATGTATGCTTTAAGGATTGAGATATTATTTTCTTCTTTTTTTTCTTTTTTCTTTTGTCTTTTGTTTTATCCCTTTTCCCTTCTCCATCCCCCATTTTCCACTGTATCTCACTACTGACTTCTGGTCTCTGACTTCTGATTACTCCCCTATTCCCTCTCCCCTACCTTCACCTCTCTTGCCAATAAATCCCGGGCATTCTGTAAGGTCGTTTCATTCACCGTTTCCCCCCCTATCAACTTTGCCAGCTCTTCTACCCGTTCCTCCTCGGTAAGACGCCGAATATGGGTGGATGTCCGGTTCTGTTCTGCTTTTTTCTCAACCCGGAAATGTGTCTGCCCCACCGAAGCAATTAAGGGAAGATGAGTGATACAGATGACCTGATGTTTCTGGGCAACTGTTTTTAAATTACTGCCCACTGCCCCGGCAATTCTCCCGGAAATTCCAGAATCAATTTCATCAAATATTAATACTGGAATATTATCTGATTCGGCCAGGACATTCTTTAAGGCCAGCATTATCCTGGATATTTCCCCCCCGGAAGCTATTTTTGCCAGGGGTTTGGGTTTTTCTCCAGGATTAAGGGAAATAAAAAATTCCACCCTGTCAATTCCCTGGTTAGTTACCTTATATCCCTGCTTATTAATTTCAATATCACCTTCCGGATCTTTCTGTACAGTGACCTCAATTTTGAATTTTCCTTCTTTTAATCCTAGCTCGGTAAAAATTTCCATAGTTCTCTCTTCCAGTTCTTTGGCTGCTTTTTTCCTCTTCTCAGAAAGTTCCACAGCCAAACTGGAGAGCCGGGACTTTTCATCTTCAATATTCTTATTAACCTGTTCAATTTCATTTTCCATGGAATCAATTTTGCTGAGATTATTCTTAGCCTTCTGAGAAAAATCTAAAACTTCTTCAATGGTGGTACCATACTTCTTTTTTAACAGGGTAAACTGTCCTAATCTTTCTCTTATTTCTTCCAGTACCTGAGGGTCAAATTCTATCTTTTCAGCAAAATCCTGTAGACCCTTAGCCACTTCTTCAACATAAACCCCAGCTGTATTACAATTTTCCCTCCATTTCTTGAAATCCTCATTAATATTGGTAAAGGAAGATAGCTGATTTTCCGCTTCTGCAATTTTCTCGTATATTGAATTTTCACCCTCATAGAGTAATTCACTCAGCTGTTCAGATAATTGATGAATTCTTTCACTATTTTTTAACAGCTTTTCCTGGTTTTCCAGTTCCTCTTCTTCACCTGCTTTGGGATCAACCTTCTCAATTTCTTTGACCTGAAATTCCAAAAGCTCTTTTTTCTCTTTTAATTGTTTTTCCTGTTCAGTAAGCTCTTGCAACTGTTTTTTCAGATGGGAAAGAGAATTGTATGATTGATTGACAGCTTCGATTAAATCATCACTCACACCATAATCATCCAGAAAATCAATATGTCTTTTTACCTGCAGCAGGGATTGGTGGGAATGCTGCCCATGCAGATCCACCAAAAGGTCACCGATCTCTTGTAAAACCGAAGTGCTAATGGGAGAATCATTGGCAAAGGTTCTGCTCCTGGTGTCTTTATTGATTTCCCGCCTGAGAAGTAATTCCTTATTGGTGAAATCAATATCCATCTCTTTCAGATTCCTTATCAATTGATCAGAGACACTGAAACAACCTTCCACCACTGCTTTAGGGGTTCCCTGGCGAATAAAATCTTTATCTATCTTCTCTCCCAGCAGGGCACCCACTGCCCCAATAATAATTGACTTACCTGCTCCGGTTTCACCGGTGAGAATATTCAATCCTTGGTTAAAGTTAATGTGTAATTCATCTATAAGGGCAAAATTTTTAATATAAAGTTTTTTAAGCATGCCAGGTATTTAATTCTATTAAAGTAAACAATCAGCGCTTCTCTCAGCTGGATATAAATAACTCTCAGCCTCTTTAGCTGATTGATCATCGGTTCAAAAACTATCTAGATATATATTAATCAAAAAAATTAATTTTTCAAATTTAAAAAATAAAATAATGACAAAAATATTGACTTTTTTATCGGTAGGGTAAAAAATCATCGATTCTTTTCAGCTATGATATTTTTAATCTGATCAAGATTATTGGGGACAGGTATAGATTTTTTCTCTTCTTCCAGACACTTCTCCAATCTCTCCGGCAGATCAATGTCTTTAGTAATTTCATTTTCAACAATATTTTTAAATTTAACCGGATGAGCGGTTTCTAAAAAAACAGCTTCTTCAACCTTGAAATCTTTTCTAAGGTAATCCTGTAATCCCAAAAATCCCACTGCCCCATGAGGATCACAGATATAGCCATGCTTTTTAAAAACCTCCCTGATACATTTACGGGTTTGATTATCATTAAATCCTTTGCCGTACAGATCTTGCCGCAATGCTGTTATTTTACCGTCATAAAGACTGATAATTCTGATAAAATTACTGGGATCTCCCACATCCATGGCATTGGATATAGTGGTCTTAGATGGCCGAGGCCGGTAAATACCGGTATCTAAATATTCAGGAACCACATCATTCACATTAGTGGCAGCAATGAATTTATATACCGGTAATCCCATCTTTTTGGCCATTAATCCTGCTGTGAGATTCCCAAAATTACCACTGGGTACTGAAATACATACATATGGCGGTGTTTGCTTTAACTGGGAATAAAGTCGAAAGTAGTAAAATATTTGGGGAATTAATCTGGCAATATTTATGGAATTGGCAGTTGTCATATCAAATTGCTGGGTGAAATCAGCATCAGACAACACCTGTTTTACCAATTTTTGACAATCGTCAAAACTACCTTGAACTTCCAGGGAAGTAATATTATCCCCCAGAGTAGCTATCTGTTTTTCCTGAATTTCACTGATCTTTCCTGAAGGATAGAGAACAAATACATTGATCCCAGGAATCTTAAAAAATCCATTGGCCACTGCACTTCCCGTATCACCGGAGGTAGCTACCACAATATTTAATTTTTTACCTGAACCTGAAATAAAATATGACATTAATCTGGCCATAAACCGGGCTCCCACATCTTTAAAGGCCAGGGTAGGTCCATGAAAAAGTTCGAGTGTTTTTATCTCATCGGTAACAGGAACCAGGGGAGTATCAAAATAGAGGGCATCATAAACAATCTTTTCCAGCACAGCGGCTGAAACATCATCACCAAGTAAAAGTTTAGCCAGGGTTACAGAAATTTCCTGGAAATTAAAATTAGGAATCTTTTTAAGAAAAGCGCTACTGACTTGGGGAAGATAGAGGGGCAGATATAATCCTCCCCTTTGGGGCATGCCGTGTAATATCGCTTCTTTTAAACTAACCTTGTGATCCTTATTTTTTGTACTATAATAAAGCAATCAATCTCCTTTTTCCGTCACCATTTTTTCAGCATAATTTAGGACCTTCCCTGTTAACGGAGGAAACATAAATTTTATGAGAAATATTCTTGTTTTTGTAAACCTCTGCCATCGAGGCTGCCACTTTATCTGCACTATGTCTTCCCTGACATAAGGCAAAAATGGAAGGACCCGAACCAGAGATGGAACACCCCAAAGCTCCAGAGGCCAGGGCTCGGGATTTCACTTGCTGGAAAAAGGGAATAAATTTAGATCGTTTCGGTTCAACAATAAAATCCTTCAGAGATCGGGAAATTAAATCATAATCCTTTTTAGTAAGCCCTGCAACCAATCCGGCTACATTACCCCATTGTCTAACCGCAGTCTGCAAGGAAATCTTTTTAGGTAATACTTTCCGCATTTTTTTAGTGGGAAGTTTAATGAGCGGACATACAACCGTGCAGAAAAGATCCTCCGGAAAACTTAAGGAAACGATATCCAGGGGATTATAACTTCGTATGAGAACAAATCCGCCCAAAAGAGAAGGAGCGATGTTATCCGCATGGGCAGAGCCACAAGCCACTTTTTCTGCTTTTAATCCGCATAACAACAGCGTGGTTTTATCAGCCCTGGTATTAAAAAGACGATTTAAACCAAAAAGAGCAGCGGCAGCACTGGCGGCGCTGGATCCCAATCCGCTTCCTAGGGACATCCCTTTGGTGATTTCAAGTTCAATGCCGGTTTTGATAGCAAATTTTTTCATAAACTCATTGGCTGCAACTCCGGCAGTGTTTTTATCCGGATCCAGGGGAAGTTTTCCTTCATCTCCGGTTATTTTTTTGATGCGGATTCCTTCAGCGTCTGTTTTTCTGATAGTGACATAATCTCCAGGATGCTGAAGAGCAAAACCCAAAACATCAAATCCGCACCCTACATTAGCCACCGTACCGGGTGCAAAAACTTTCACTTCTGAAATCAAATCAAATAACTCCTTTTTTTCTCAGCAGTGGTAGCAATTTTAAAAATATCACCCAGTACTCCAGCTGCGGTTACTTCCGCCCCTGCTCCGGCCCCTTTTATAACCAGGGGAGTCTCTTTATATCGTGAGGTTTTAAAAGCAACAATATTATCACTTCCCTTTAAATCATAAAAGGGATGACTTCTATCCACTTTTTCCAGGCTGATTCTTGTTTTCCCCTCTTCATAGATAGCAATATACCGCAATACCTGGTTTTGCTCAAGAGCACTATGGAGCATCTTCTCAAATATATGATCGTGTTTTTCTAACTCCCGGAAAAAAATCTCCACTGTTTGTGCCTCTCGGCAGGATTTAGGAAGCAGAGGTTCTATCTCTATATCATCAAGTTCGATCTCTTCACCTATCTCCCGTACCAAAAGTAACAATTTTCTGGCAATATCCAACCCACTTAAATCAATTCTGGGATCAGGTTCGGTATATCCTTTCTTTTTCGCCCGTTTCACTACTTCACTGAATTTTGTCTTAGTATTAAAATTGTTGAAAATGAAGCTTATGGTACCAGAAAGTACTGCTTCAATCTTATAAATCCGGTCTCCTGAATCCAGTAAATCTTTCAGAGTACTAATAATGGGCAGTCCGGCCCCGGCATTGGTTTCGTACAAATAATGCACATTATACTTTATGGATAGATCATGCAGGTGTTTATATAAGGAATAGGAACTGGTATTGGCAATTTTATTAGCCGTAACCACCGAAGTTTTGGTTTTCATAATATCCTCATAATAATTGCTGACAACCTCACTGGCGGTGCAGTCTATAAACACACTGTTGGTAAAATTAAATTCCTTGATTTTATCGAATT
>CAZKMO010000075.1:13771-15541 GCA_964554015.1 uncultured bacterium | reverse complement strand
AATCCCGGCTATCTGGGCAGCATTGATGAGAATCTCTTATTTACAGCCCAATATCCTGGAAAAGGATTCATCATTGCCCGATATAACGGTATAGAAGGCCGGCTTAGAATTCAGATTGAAGGTGATGGCGCCGGATGGTATGGAAACCAAAATAATAATCTGCCCCGGGTGGAAATAGTCACTGGAGATGTAAAAATCCATGTGCAGGATTCTGTGCAGTTGCTCGCAGTGTATTACGACACCGCGGGTGTGGAAATAGACACACCTTTCACCTGGTCGCTGAATCCTCCTGATCTGGGATATTTCAGTACCACAACCAATGGTCTTTTCTGCGCGGAAAATCCTGGAAAAGGCTACATTCAGGCTTCCCTAGGTTCACTTTCCGACTATGTGGACCTTCACGTTCAGGATTTAGATGATGAAACCTGTGATCCTGTTGAAGGTCATTTACTCATTATTCCCTCAGATACAACCGTGGAAGTGGGTGCGGTTATACAGTATAATGCTGTCTGGGTGTACCAGGGAATCCAGACTGATACCTCCGGAATAGTATGGTCTCTGAATGGTGCGGAAATCGGAAATATTACAGAAGATGGCGGACTACTTACTATTACTGCACCCGGACTAGCTTTTGTCAAGGCCTCCCTAGGTGGTAGTGAAGCAACGGCTTCTGTTACGGCTGTTGAACAGCAGGGAACCGAAGCTGACACTACTGGATATACAGTTGAATTTTCCCGCGTTCTGCCGGATGGCAATGTGCTACCACCCCAGATAATTCATGAAGGTGAAGCATATCAATTAGGAGCCCTTCCCAGTCCTCTGGATATACTGAATGACGGTCTCATCTATTTTCCAATTGGTAGTCTCATTGAGGATATTACCATTCACATGTTACTTCCCAGCACAGCCCAGGTGGGCGATAGTTCAGTGACCTTTTCGGACAACAGTGTGGCAGCAATTCGTTTTCTGGTAATGGTGGGAGACAGCATTGCCGAACCTTATTATTTCGGTGTTCCCCTTCAATTAGCGATACCCTATAGACCGGATTTATTGGACAGTCTAGGACTGGATGCCGCTGATTTAGGAGTCTTTTTTGCCAGTGGCAGTGGCTACAATGATATTGGTATCAGCAACATCACTGTTGATAGTTCTGACAATAAAATATATGTAACCGTTGAACATTTCAGCACCCTGGTTATCAGGGATAAAAATTTAAGCAAAACTCTGGGAGGGTATGATACTCCCGCTTCGCAATTACCAGGTGGTTACATATTGAGACAGAACTACCCCAATCCCTTTAATCCGGAAACTCACATCAGTTATACACTACCACAAAAGGGACATGTACAGATACTAATTTATAACAACCTCGGCCAAAAAATACGGAGGCTGGTGGATGAAGTGAAATCATCCGGTACTTATGATGTTATCTGGGACGGTTGCGAAGAAAACAGTCAACCTGTTTCCAGTGGCCTCTACATCTACAAATTAAACATTACAGGAGTAAGCAGCTTATCACGCACTATGACCCTTTTACGCTAACCAACACCTGAGACAGATAGTAAAACCCTGCTGGTTTTCTACTGGCAGGGTTTTTTTATGAAACTATATATTGACTAATCAGAATTAGCCACAGATTCACACAGATAATCACAGAAATATAAATATTTTTTTCTGTATAAATCCGTGTATATCCGTGGCTTTAATTTCAATACTCTGCATCGGGTCTTTTGCCCCTGAAGAGTAAAAATCACTTAAGACTTAACTCCG
>CAZKMO010000075.1:0-13761 GCA_964554015.1 uncultured bacterium | reverse complement strand
AGGACTGATTCATCTTTGCAATCCACCAAACCAAGAGGTTTTGAACCATCTTCTCCAAACACAACCTGGTCTGTGTATAAAATAGATCTTTTTATCAATCCCTTTTCGCAGACATAATCGAAGAATTCAATATCAGTATCCCATACAGCATCATTATTTATATCAATGAGCCATTGGATTTTATAACAGTTAAATTGCCCGGCCGGAACATCAATCAATTCATAATCAAGGATTTTCTTGTCAATTTGCCAGGGTTTCCCGGTAAATCTGTAGATCCATTGTGAATTAACAGTGATGGGATACTTCAGACTCTGTAAAGGGGGATTTTCATAAATAAGGCTATCTGTCAAGAAATAATTCTGAGGAACAAATTTTATAATATAAGAAGTGATCTCCTGAACAGTATTAAAATACTTGCTCCTGAATAATATCTTATATTTTGAAGACATTTTAGGTAAAACATATCCGGCTCCACGATAAGCATAAAAATATAAACCACTGTCACTATTGGCATAATATGACTCATCAATAAAGGTTTGATTATTCTCCGCAAGTATCTCCTGCAATACATAGGTGTTGACCGAATCCTGGATAATCTCCTGTTTTACAACTTCAACAATTACAGATGAAGTTATGGTAGTGTCAGCAAAAGCATCATTTTCCGGATTATTCGATCTGAAATTAAACATGGAAAATGTTCTGCTGTATTTCCACTGATTTCCAATGTCAAGAGGATAGAAATATCCATTTTTAGTTCCCGGATCAACCATATTATCATTATCACAACTGAAGATAACAATAATCAGGATAACAAGTAAGAAAAGTGACATATATGCTTTCATGGTAATCTCCTAATTAATAATATGTAATGCACCGCACCTACCAAAACCTCTTTTAAACAGAAAACCGATGTTATGTCCCGCAGGGGCTCCTGCCCCTGCGGAGTAATGTCTAAAACTACTTTATTAAAATTATTCTTTATAACTTTATTATTGAATAAATTCCTTAAAGAACTGCTCTGGGTTTTTCAAATGGTTGAAACCAAATATCCAGCAGGTTTCAGACACATCCGAGAAGTCCATTCCACCGACAGCAATGGCAGGATTTTTATATCTGTTATCCTTTCCATTATATTTCCGGGCAATCTCCAGCGCCATTTCCCAAATACGTACCAGTTTGGGATGAGTAATGTACTCCCGCCAATGTACCTTTTCCTCTGTTTTAAATCCCGGAGATCCATTACCTATGACATTTCCGTCGGAAATTTTGTGATAGCAGGCATTAGTCCTGACATAAGCCAGATTATCTGGGGAAGTGTTATTTTCATTCCAATCACTGTGTTGGACAACATGTATCCGGGAACTTGTCTGGAGGGAGGGAAGGGTATTTTTTATATTCCGGATTAAGGAGGCGGAAAAATCAGACTGTCCGGCTTCTGCAATCCAGATATTGCCGCCCTGTTTGAGGGTTTTGGTTACCAATAAGGTAACTTCTTTTACGGCACGCTTATAATCCGAGTGGGCATCAGACCAGTTATCTCCGAAAGAAATTTCAAATAGCTGATTAGCTGGTACATACAGACCTTTCTGAGTTCCGTAAGCACCGGCAACGGCATGATACTTAACCTGAGAAAAACGGGAATCATTCAGCATGGTTGCCACCCCTGCAATGGACAGGATGTCATCCACATCGGTTTTACAGTCGAACTGGGCCAGGAATAAATCGCTTTCCACCCGGAAATGACCGATTAATGTCGGGGAAGGACTTTTAGATGTGCAGGTGACAAATAATAATAAAATGATCAGTAGCATAATTTTGTTTGAAAGCATAATTGATCCTTTATATTAATTACTTACTTGACTGCTCAATCACTCTGATAACAAAACTCGAGAGTATCCCAACAGTCATTATACTGTCATCCTGAGCTTGTCGAAGGATGACAAATCTAATAAAATAATCTTATAATTATAACATAATTGTTGTAAACAGATATAAAATTAAGGTAACAATACAACAGAATAAATAGGACATAGCTTTTGAGCACCTTGATGCTTTATTTTTCAATATATTCGATACTTCAAATAACTGCCCGGTAACATCATTCAGCATTTCTTCTTCTTTAATAGTGGAAATTCTGGCTCTGAAATCATTCAATTTACTATCAGCTATATGCCCGAAATAAAAAGTCGAATTTTTACTGTCATCATATTTTTTAATAAATTTTGGCTTCAGCACCTGAAAAATGCATATATAGAAAATATAAACGGCTAATGCAATAAAAACAAAGCCCGTAATAAAGCAGCCAATATTCCAGAATGTTAAGGTTGTGGATAATAATCTTTCAGGTTCGATAATTTCCAGACCTTTTGAAATTTCCAGGAAAACTGAAATCAAAATGCTTACAATAACTAATATGGCCGCTGTCTTTTGATCCTGATATTTTATTAAATCCTGCACATTCTTAAAATTTGCCAAGGTATATTCCAGCTTTTTCATAGTAATCCTTTTAATGATTTATTTTTGGTATAATATTTTTTATCGGTCGTTTGTTTAAAACAGTTATCAAAGGGATGTTTTCAGTTTTACTGCTGCCGAAGGTGTTCTTCACCTTCGGCATTTATCTGTGAGGTGATGAACACCTCACAAAGCTGAATGTTTATTTGATTACCATACATTTCTTCATCATATGAAATTCAGAAGTACGAATTCTAAAGAAATAGAGGCCCGATTCCATATGTACAGCATTCCATTTCAATACGTAAACTCCGGGCTGCTTGATTTCGTTCACGAGCTCACAAATTTCTCGTCCCAGCATATCGAATACGGTGATATTGACATGTGTCTTTATGGGAACCCCGAACTCAATCGTTGTGATCGGATTAAAGGGGTTGGGATAATTTTGAGAAAGGCTGAAAACAGCCGGTCCTTTCCCGGTTCTTTGTACACTGGACTGTGTCCTGAGTACTGCTTCCACGAAGCGGCTGAAACCGCTTTCATTGCCATTGGTATCAACCGCGGTCACACCATAAAAGTAGATTATATCCCCTTCCGCAGTGGAATCATTATAGGCATGAAGGGGATGCTCTACCATTACGATACGATGCGCTTCTGTGACATTCGTGGAATCCGTGGTACGGTAGATGAAATAGGATTTTATATCCGGCTCTGTATTTTCACTCCAATTCAAGTGAATGTGCATCTCATGCGGTGTTGCTGTGAGGTTTCGAGGCCTTTCAGGCGGTATTTCATCCGCAAGAGCAGTGACAGTCACCTGGAGAGGTTTCAAGTCGCTCAGTTCGCCATCACTCACAATAACAATCAAGGTATCTGTCCCGAACCAGTTCGTAGGAGCATGGAGTGTGATCATATGATCTGTGATCTCCGGTTCGAAATGCATATTGTCCTCGATCGTCCATATGAGTGTGGAGTCCGGATTGTCCGGATCCTCCACCAGAGAATCAAGCAGGGCCAAAGGCATGCTGTAATATTTTCCCTGTTCCAGTGTAACGGGCGCCAGGTCGGCTGTAAAGCGGGGAGGATCATTCACCGGATTAATGACGACAGTAAGCGTGTCTGAGTCCATGGCAGTGTCCGGATCCGTGACTGTGAAAACCGCCTGATGGGTTCCATAATGATTTGGCAAGGCTGAAAACAGGGCTATATGGGAGGTGTCATCAATGATGATTGTGAGTGCAGATACGGATGCAGTGTTCTCTGCTTGCAGGGACCAGAGTGAATCGTTTTCGTTAAGCACCTCAGCCGACCAGTTGAGCTGTGCGGGTTGATGATCCGCATCATAAATAAAATCGTCCAGATCTATTTCTGCGGTACTGTCTTCATCGAAATTAACATCGGGCAGATTGGTGATCACGGGCGCGTCATTTACTCCGCTGATGGTCACCTTGAAACGTTCGCGGCGCTTGGCTGTGCCGTCCGACACAAAAACGCTGATCTGGACAGTCCCTGTTTGATTGGGCATGGGAGTGACTTTTACCCTCCGGCTGCTTCCCGTTCCGGAGAATTTGATGTTGTTATTGGCAACGAGTGTCTGATTGTCTGAAGTACCATGAAGCTTCAGCTGAGCCGGATTGGTCTCCGCATCGTTGACTGTGAATGGAATCCAGGAGGTTGACTGATCCTCTATCGTGGTCTGATTGGGAATATTGCTGATTGTGGGCGGATCATTAACCGGTGTTACATTTATGGTCATGGTATAGGCTGCTACGCTATAAGCACCTCCGTCATCTTTAACTTTAAAAGTAAAAGTTGCATACGGTGTCCCATAAGCATTGTGAGCCGGCTTAAATACTAACAATGTAACATCGGGGCAATCGGTATCGACAGCAACATCAGTTCCGTCATATTCCAGATCACCGTTTGTTTCCAGAGATTCAATTTTAATACCGGCGAAGTTATCACTGTCTATATCATTAAAGGTAAAATCACCGTTTGTGAATGTATGATTCTGGTCTTCATTGGTGGCAACCAGATCATCACCTCCCGTGGGAGGAAAATTACCAGCCATAACCGGTGTAGTCGCATCGACTGTAACCAGGGCAGGATCCGCTCCTCTAGCCCAGTCTTCTGCTGCAGCCAGGTTATATGTTGTATTATCCTCGGATTTTGTTCCCGGTTTATTCAGAAGTACATTCACGGCAGCTTTATCCGTTGCATCCAGTGTAATGGAAAACTCCGTGCCCGATTTAATATCAACATCGGAACTTCCGATAAGAGTGTAAGTTGCTCCGCCTTCCCCCTTAAATGTAAATTTAGAAGCGTCAATGTCGTTTGCTGCTCCGGACTTTTTCAAAAATCCCGTTCCGGTCGCTGTTAATATTCCAGCACTCCAGTGATAATCCGAAGTAGTAATAACAGGTACTGCAACACCACTGACTGTAATTCCGTTACCCGTCACATCAGCAACAATTACAGCCGGATCCGCTCCGGCAGCCCAGTCTTCGGCAGCAGCCAAATTATATGTGGTTCCGCTTGTCGAAGCAGATCCGTTTTTATTCATTATGGGATTAACCGCCGCTCTGTCCTCAACACTTAGGTTTAAAGTAAAGGCTGTTCCGGAAATTATTTCTGTATCAGGAGTATTTGTTAAGGTGTATGTTTCCCCCCCTTCACCGGTAAGGGTAAACCTGGAAGCGTCAATATCATTTTGTGTGCCGACATTCTTTAGCATGCCTGTACCTGTAACAACTAAAGCACCCGTTAACGCATTGTATATTATAGAAGTAATAGCAGGCGCCGGCACATTACTTACGGTTATACCATTACCGGTTAAATCTTCAGTGTTGCCTGCCGTTTCATTTGTGCACCAATCATCTGCCGCGGCCAGGTTATAAGTTGTTCCGTTTGTGGAAGCGGTTCCATTCTTGTTCAGAATCGGATTAACAGCAGCCCTGTCGGTTGTAGATAAGGTTAAGGTAAATTCAGTACTACTGGTCCGCTCTACATCCGCAGTATTTGTGAGTGTATAGGTTTCTCCGCCTTCACCCGTAAAAGTAAACTTGGAAGCATCAATATCCGCACCGCCGCCATTTGCCTGAATATTGGATCCGGTAACTACCAAAACTCCGACTGCGGCATTGTAAATTGCGCTGTTTATTCTGGGTTTTATTACAACGGTAATTCCATTGCCTGTAAGATCAGCAATATTAGCAGCGGGATCTGCAGCTGTTAACCAGTCTTCGGCTGCTGCTATATTATATGTCGTTCCACCACTGGATTGGGTGCCGATCAGGTCAAGCCTGGAATCAACCTGTGTTTTATCGGCACCGGTTAGAGTGACGGAAAATTCTGTTTTCGAAGTGATCTCTACATCTGTAATAGCAGCCAATATTGTATAGTCACTTCCTTCACCGGTTACCGTGAACTTTTGCATATCAATATCATTTGCAGCTCCAAATTTTTTAAACAGATTTGTCCCCGTAACAACCATAATACCGGTATCGGAATCATACGTTGCGCTAACAATAGTTGGAGTTTGGACATTACTGACTGAAACAGCATTACCTGCAACATCTGCAATATCATTAACCGCCGGTGATCCGGAAACCCAATTATCGGCCCCGCCTAGATTATAGACTGTAGCATCTGCAGATTGCAGTCCGTTTTTATTCAGCAAACCATGAACATTCAGTTGATCTGTCGCGCTAAGGGTTAGTGTGAATGAAGTTGCCGAAGTTAATTCCACATCAGGTGTACTGGTTAATTGATACGAATTACCGCCCTCTCCTCTAAATGTCAGAGTGGAAGCGTCAATATCATTCGTAGCACCGGATTTGCTTACCAGGTTTGTTCCGGTTACAACTAGCTGCCCGTTACTTACATCGTAAGTAGCTGAAGTAATTGTGGGATTTGCATAATTGCTCACTGTTATTCCGTTCCCGGTTAAATCAGCTATGTCATCCGCAGGATCAGCACCCGTCAGCCAGTTTTCTGCTGCCGCAAGATTATAGGTTGTACCTCCGGTAGAACTTGTTCCGTCTTTATTCAAAATAGCTTCCACATTAGTCAAATCAGCTCCGATGATAGTTACGCTGAACTCAGTTGATGAAGTTATTTCAACATCGGTTGCACTGGTTAAGGTGTAAGTACCACCGCCTTCACCCGTGAATATTAGCTTCGATACATCCACATCATTTGCTGCGCCTGGATTAGCTACTAAATCTGTACATGTTACTACCAATACATTCATGTTGTAGTCATATGTTGCCGATGTTAGTGTTTGGGCAAAAATTTGTGATTTTAATCCGATCAATAAGAATAAAGGAAAAATAATCAGCAATTTAGGTTCGAAAACTATCAGTCCTTTTTGTAGTTTGTTAAATGTATTTTCCATTGCCATATTCTCCTATATTATCTTTAAACCACAATCGGCCAGAGGCTGTGCTCTGGGCGATCAGTCTGTTTTTCATGCTGTATCCTGATGTTCTACAGTGATGACAACTTTCCCCCGGGAATGACCTTTCTCTGCATACTCCATTGCTTCCGGAGTTTTGCTCAAAGGATAGGTTCTGTCGATAACCGGCCTTATTTTCCCTGCTTCAATGAGCTCTTTTAGAACAATCAGATCCTTATGGTTCGGTTTGGTAACCTTCAAACTTCCCTGCTGGTGCAGGAACATAGAGCGCCCAAATGCCTTGATCACATAACCCATGCCGGCATGGCCGGTGTTGGGTATAATCATGCCTTGGGAGGTGAGGGCGCGTCTGCAGTCTGAAAAGGAACGGTTGCCCACATTATCCAGGATCAGATCGTAGTACCCCTCTTTTTGGGTGAAGTCCTCTTGGTTATAGTCAACCACCTGATCCGCACCGATCGACCGCACCATGTCCGCATTTCTGCTGCTGCATACACCGGTTACTTCCGCTCCCCATGCCTTGGCGATCTGCACGGCAAATGTTCCCACTCCACCTGACGCTCCATTGATCAGCACTTTTTGTCCAGACTGTATTTTCCCCACATCACGAAGTTCCTGCAGGGCGGTAAGAGCAGCTGAGGGCACGGCTGCGGTCTGCTTAAAGGTCAGGTTGACTGGTTTTCTGGCCAGCAAGTCTGCATCTGTACTCACATACTCGGCGAAGGTGTGGAAACAGGAACCGAACACCTCATCTCCCGGCTGAAACTGTGTCACATTTTTACCCACTGCCTCCACACGACCGGCTACATCCCACCCCGGAATATAATTTTTCGGTTTGGGAAATCCCACCGTAAGCCGGGCGGCCCAGGGACTGCCCCGCATGGAGAAGTAATCCCCGGCATTGATGGAGGTTGCCTGAACATTTACGAGCACTTCATTTTCCTTGACCACCGGTTTGTCAACCTCGGCAAGTTTAAGCACCTCCGCTGATCCGTAAGCGTTTTGCACGATTGCTTTCATTTATGCGCCTTTCTTTATTTTAGTTATTCGCTGTCCTTTGAATAAAATTATTTATCTAGAATTTATTATTCGCAGATACAGAGCCTCTGCGAGACTGGTAAAGCGATCGAAACTTGATACATTAGTTAAGCTGTTCTCTTAGTCTTTGATACGTTTTCCACCAAAAGCATGAATTGTTCTCGTTCCTGCAACACACTTTCCCCATTGCTCAGTTCCATTAGGAATATACAACTCATCTCCAGGTTTTAAAATGATTTCTTTATTATCAAGATAGGCTGTGTATTCCCCACTTAGACATACCATGTATTCATCAAAATCGTACGTGTGTTTTTTTGAAATCTGATCAGAGGAGCATTCCCAGAAGGCGATTTGAGAATCATCTGTGCCGTTATAATAGTAACCTTCAATATCATCAGTATTTTGTTGGGAAGTATTGATCTTATTTTTGGGATTTTTCATGAATTCCGGAAAGTGTTTCATTTAAAAATTCTCCATCCATTCTTATTCCTTAGGAGCTCTCACCCCTGCGGAATAGTAATCATTACAATAAAGATTTTGTCCAATATTTCAAAATCTGAACTCATAACAATTTATAATATAGTTACTGAAAAAAAATATATGTTATATGATAATAATTTAATTCAAAAATGTC
Source organism: uncultured bacterium (assembly GCA_964554015.1). GTDB lineage: Bacteria > Zhuqueibacterota > QNDG01 > QNDG01 > CAYUAG01 > CAYUAG01. Next base: position 5,218 of record CAZKMO010000075.1, on the reverse strand, counting down.
AAGAAGAAAGAATATTTGTGTAGTTAAAGTTATTCTTCACTTAAGGTAGATTAAGGAGTTTGGTAATTTGGGTAAAAACTCTTAGGGAGGTAAGCACACTCCGCCAATCAAAAAACTGCAGTCAAGGACTGCGGTTAACCAGTTCTTTGCCGCAGGGGCAGGAAAATACTCGCCTATTAGTTAAATCATTTTTTGGCAGCATTACTAAACATAGACCAAGTGATTTTAAAATTCTCAATATCATATTCAGGTTGACTTCAATTGAATAACTATTAGTGGTTTATACAACCACTTCGTGAGGAGTGCTACCTTAAAGGATAGACTTTATCCTCCCTAGGGCCCTGTATGTGCCGAGCAAATTGTCAATCCAACAGAAATCCTTACTCTTTTGGATCGGTTTCTCAAATCCCGACCTAAAGGGCCATGCTACATCCGTTTTCCCGTGTGCTTGAAAAATCCATTCTCAATATCCATCGTCTCACTGGGCGGGACCTCATGTGGATTCTGGTCCGGTGTCCAATACCCAAGTGTGCCGGAAAACTCACCTGAAAGGAAGTCTCCGATATTGCGCTTCACGTTTATGGTGCCGTGTACTCCTATCAAATCCTCCTCTACAACAAATAGTTTGGCTGTAGATAATTGTACTACTGCAATGACAGCATCATCATCTGTGTTGCAGTTAAAACTGCCCGGACCATTGCCTGGGAAGGTAATGGCAACAGCACATGCTTTAGAATCTTCATCCGGGTCTGTCCAGCAGTTCACCGTGGTTGCCTCATGAGAAATCACCCCCACTGAATAACCGTGCACTTCACTTCCGTCTTTGCTTAAGTTCATCTGTGCCCGTATCATTACATTTTTATCCCCATAATAGGCTTCAAGTCCGGCCCCGGTTTTCGGATCTGTGCTGCCGCTGCATAAGGCATATGCCTCTGACGCAGTGCAGGTATCAGTAGCTGCTTCAAAATATTTTTTATGAATTTGTCCGGCAAAATTGCTCATAACCGTCTTATTCCAGCCCAAATAGACTTCAGCCCCAGCTGTAAGAAAACTATTTAACATCAAATAATCAGCACTGTTGCAGCAGCAGGCATAGACAATACTTTTAGAGTAGTTATTTCCTGATCCCTCCATGTGATCAAAATTTGCATGGCTGGAGACAAACGCTGGAAGCACAGCCAGGTAATGCTTTGTTTTGTGACTCACTACTATGAGCTCACGGGCCGCAGCTCCCCCTAAAGTGCTATTCTTGTAAGTGTTAACGATTTTATTTGCCATAGCATCAGAGCTATAACTTTCACCGGTCATAAATGCAACACTAAGTATCGCAGATCCTGGTTCCAAGGGGATTTTTGCGGCGTGCCCTAACCAGAACAGAACTCCCGGCCCTGAGGCCAAAACATTGGCGACCTTTGCTACAGTTACCTGATCATTTATAAATATATCTGTTGCCGGTTCAGCGTGGCCGAAACAATCGTTAAGCATTTGAGCGATCTCCTCTTCACGGGAAGTGCCAAACTCATCGGCAGATGGCAGCAGAATAACCGCCCCGGGTGTGACCTCGCCTCCGCCGAGAGGTGCTTGTTTTTTCTTAACACTTTGCCCGCTTTCCGCCCTGGACCCCAGGTTTGGATTATACACACATCCCAGCAACCCGTTCTCATAAAACACGTACACTGATGAATCAGGAGACATCCCGGCTTCAACAACCGATGTAAAAGAATTTAAATAATTGACAGTTGCAGTCACAGCAGCAGACCGGCCCTGAGCTTCCAATATTGCCTGATAAAGACTGTCTGCTGAACCAAGAACTTCAACAGCTGCAGTGACGCTGTTCAGATCTGTTTCAGTATTATCTACATTGGTAGGGGACTTGCTGCAAAACAAAAAGATGAGTAGGAGTAATAGAATGACTACAGTATAAATCACAAGCCTCTCTGATAGACAATTGGCTCTTTTCATTTTAACCTCTCTCTATATTTTCTTAGTTTTCTTTATCAAAGGTGCATTAAATGGACTGTATTTCTTGTTTTGTTATTTGGATTTGCTCAAAATTCAACCGTGAGCAAATCATTCGATGTATGTCGTAGGATCCTTTCAGACTTTTGAAACAGTAAATTAAGAGATATGATTTTCATAGTCAAGTCATTTTATTAAATATTTTGCCAAGATTTTATGAACGTCTCATCAATGGCACATATACGGCACACGGGTCTAACCATATAACGATTAACTCACTGGCGCGGCACCAAGAGTTACTTTACAGATTTATTGATTTTAGACTAAGCGTTCCAAATTAAAAATTAATGGAGCGTGTTAGCGTTCAGTGCAGTTTTTTGTTATGCTATTAATGAATCTCTATAACTTCTGCTACTTTGTTTAATTAAATTCGAGAGTCATTATATTATGAAACTTGGTCATTTTTAAAAAGATATTAAAACATACTCATTTTTGAGACGAAATAGTAACTATACGTTCCCTTGGAAGTATAGTAGGTCCATCCTCAAATAAAATTATAAATCGTTCCAGGGTTCTACCCTGGAACGATTTATATTGGAGGGTTGAGCCCTCCTTTCTTTGCCACAGGAGCCGGAGCCCCTGCGGAGCAGGAAATTAAATAACACTTTTGTTTTGTTAATTATTGGGTATCTATTCTTCATATCAATGTTTTATTCTGATTAATATTATAAGATAAGTGATGTTTTTCCTTTTTTTAATTCTCGATAAAACACACACCCTTTAAATATCTGCTCTTTTTCTGCTTTCCCTTTTACTTGATATTTAACAACAATAAATATCGTTTTATAATGAGTGTTATAATCTTCCTCCTCGTACACTAAATCATAATCTGATTTACTTAAAACAAATTCAATTCGCTGGAAATGATCCCTTCTATAATATAATAAGGAATCAACATGTAACAGATTACCTGTGTAATATCTATCATCGAGATCTGGTGTACTAGAACTTCCTAAATATCCCATATATACTTTACGTGCTCCTAAACCAAAAAGATAACGACGATTTTCAAATTGAGATACATTATTTACAGATATGAATTTCTCATCAATATAATGAATGGAATCTGATTCCGTTTGAAAGCCAACACGAATTTCAAGAATAGTGGTAGTTTGTTTTATCCATGACCATATATATATAGGAAAAACAGTTAGGTAATTATATTCAGAGCCTGTATTTTGAGAGACTAATAAAGGTTGAATTGGCTCAGGATAAGTTTGCGTTGCATAAAGTGGTGTAGATTTGATAATAAACTGATAATCACGATCAAGCTTTTTTCTTAAGTATTTTTCACGCGACCAAAAATTAAAGCATATTTTCCGTTTGAGTGGTACTCCAGAAGAGATTCTTAGTATTATTTTAAATAATAGAAACAAGCCAACTAAAACTATGATTGACACAGAAGATTCATTAAGCATGTTTATTACCTATAATTTTAAGAAAAAGGCTATACTACATGATTTTTAGCCTTGTGGTTCATTAAAGATTTAAATGGCCAATATAACGTTGCTCTTCAGCAGGCGTGGCTTTTTACACTCCGCTGCAAGAGCTTGGTTAGCCTGCGTATAGTTAACTTTTCTTGCTTAAATAATAGATTAAATCTATCACCTTTTCACTGATGGCCCTCGATATTCATCGTGGGCCTCTTTGCGGTGAGGGATATGTATCCCGCTGGGTTGGGCAGGGAAGATTCTACACTTCACCCCGAATATTTGCTCTTGTTAGATTCATTACTATTTCAAATTCACAAATACTCCAAATCAATTGAAATTACATCATCCGCACCGTTGAACCAGTTTCTTGCTGTAGTATATTTCCAGTCCTCCGTTTTAAAAACGTATCCTTTCCGAACAGGATTGTAATGTGTGTAATTTAATTTCTCATTAAACCATTTATGTGAGTAAAGTGCTATAGGATGATATTCATCCTGCCATACTTTGATATTTCCTTTCTGTTTCTCGGCTGCTTTTTTGAAATAATGTAAAAGTAATTTTTCATTATCAGCTTCTAAAAGTTCAGCTAATTTTGTGGATGTATGTCTCTTAAAATCCCGCATAACCTCTGATAGAAGTATGTTATCTCTAGTTGATACGATCATATGCAAATGATTGAGCATAATCACAAGTCCATATAAATATAATCCCTTGTTCTTTCGACAATAATTTAAGCTGTCGATAATAACCTGGAAGTATTTTTCATCTTTAAAAATGCACAACCATTCTACTACAGTACATGTACAGAAATAATAAGATGTTTTAGTTGGATCAATTTTGTATTTTTGCATTTTTTTTCACTCTTAATAAACAGGGTAATACAATTCATTAGTTAATATCTTAGCCCCCAATTCACCCATCGGGATACATATCCCTCCCCATTTTATGCCCAGGATGAATATCCAGGGCAATCGGGAGCATAAGAATAAATCAAGAAATCTGTGGATAGAGTCTTCATTGGTGTTAACGCGCATTTTTAAGCCTATTGCTCCATCATCTGAAATGTGTTGAAAATTACATGTCTTATTATGTGCATCACAACCCGTATGATAAATCATTATGGACCTCCTGGTTTTTATTCAATGTTAATCAATACATTTAATTTAAACCAGAAGATTCATAACTTTTTTACGACTTCACCTCGCCGAGCTTTAATTATAGTTTACAGCAAAACATAATTCTATAATGATTCTCATAAATCTTTGCACCTTTTATTGGGCCAGTTGCTAAATTATTTAGCCCAAACCATGGCTCTATACTTATACAAAATCTATTTATTAAATATGATATCTTTATCCCGACATCTATCCAGTGTCTGACAAACCAATCCGTACGATCTTCATCAAATGCTGGACAGTGATATTGTACATGTAAATTACTATTATTTTTAATGCCAATTCCTAAAGATAACTTTTCATAATTATATTGAGTGAATAAACCATATTCTATTATTTTAAATGAATAAGTAGATACTTCCAATTTACAGCCCAAATAATTATATCCAATAAATGGTATTAAACCATATTTATTTGATATACCAATGGTGTAATTAATACGAATATTTGGTGTAATGTACAATTCATTTCTATCGACAGCGGCAGCCCCCTTAGTTTTAATGCCAACTGTTTTTTGCCAAAGAAGAATATTATACCCTAAGCCTAATTCAATCCCAATTTTACTGTTTAATAAGTTGTTTCCACTAGCAC